>JBDRUL010000182.1:0-3784 GCA_039801305.1 Caldifarciminota bacterium
CGCGGCGTCTGGCTTCAGGGTCGGCGGCTTCGGCAATCTCTTTGCGGAAGATGATGTTGACGGCGCCTTCAGCCCCCATTACGGCAATTTCGGCAGTGGGCCAGGCAAAATTGAAGTCCCCGCGGATGTGCTTGGACGAAAGCACATCGTAGGCACCACCATAAGCCTTGCGGGTGATCACAGTTATTTTTGGGACAGTGGCTTCACAGAAAGCGTAGAGCAGCTTGGCGCCGTGCCGGATGATGCCGCCGTACTCCTGGCCGGTACCGGGCAGGAATCCAGGTACGTCCACGAATGTGACAATGGGTATGTTGAAGGCGTCGCAGAATCGCACGAAACGCGCACCCTTTACTGATGCATCTATATCAAGGCAGCCGGCCAGGAACTTGGGGTTGTTGGCCACGATTCCGACCACCTCGCCGTTCATCCTGCCAAAGCCGACGACCAGGTTCTTCGCCCAGTCCTTCTGTACTTCAAGGAAACTGCCGCTATCAACAACACGCAGGACGATTTCAGTCATATCATAAGGTTTGCGGTTGTCGTCGGGCATTATGCTGTCGATTCCTTCGACGTCACGGTCGCGGGAGTCTCGTGGATTCTGTTGGGGAGGGGTTTCACGGTTGTTCTGCGGAAGATAGGAAAGAAGCCGGCGGCAGCGTTCAAGCGTATCTTTGTCGTCGATATCCTTGAAGTGCGCTACGCCGGAGACCGAGTTATGGGTTTCCGCGCCTCCCAGCTTCTCCTTGGTGACTTCTTCCCTGGTTACTGCTTTGATCACTTCGGGTCCGGTGATGAACATGTAGGCTGTCCGTTCGGACATGAGGATGAAGTCGGTGAGTGCAGGTGAATATACCGCGCCGCCGGCACAGGGGCCGAGAATACAGCTGATCTGCGGAATCACTCCTGAGGCGAGCGTATTGCGCAGGAATATGTCGGCGTAGCCGCCAAGGCTGTCTACTCCTTCCTGGATGCGCGCGCCGCCGGAATCGTTCAGACCGATGACGGGCATACCGACGCGCATCGCCAGGTCCATCACCTTGCAGACTTTCTCGGCAAACACCCTTGAGAGTGTGCCACCGAAGACGGTGAAGTCCTGTGAGAAGACCGCCACCGGTCGGCCGTTGACCAGTCCATAACCTGTGACTACGGCATCGCCAGGGAACTTCCGTTTTGCCATACCGAATTCAGAGCAGTTGTGTACCCGGAGCCGGTCGAGCTCGACGAAGCTTCCCTTATCCAGCAGAATATCGAGCCGTTCTCTGGCGGTAAGCTTGCCTTCTTCGTGCTGCTTCCTGATGCGGTCATCGCCATCGCCCTTGAGTGCTTGCTCATTACGCTTTGCGAGTTCTTCCCTTACGCGTTCGTAGTGTGTCGACATATCGGTCTCCAGTCTGGTAAGCCTCCCGATGCTAACCACCAGCGTTTGAAAGTCAACGGGTGGCGACGCCAGATATGCGAGGAGCGCCAGACGTTGGTGTCAGCACGGGTAGAGTTTGACAGGCCTTTGTCTACCCCTAGACTCTGTCACGATGCATCTGCTTGAATGGCTGCGCAGGTCAGGTGCGATCTGTTTTCTTGCTCTCTTCTGGGGTGCAGTCCAGGCTCAGCCGAAGGAGAGGATTGATGCGGAGCCGGAGGTACCGTTGCCCGCACCTGGCCGCTGGATTGAGACGGACACAGTGGAGTCCAGGCAGATCTTTGAGGAAGACACCAATACCGCTGGTGTCTGGGATACCGGGTTCTGTTTCTTGCGGATTTCCTCTGATACCTTTCCGGCACCGATCTATGTTGATGGTAGGCAGTTTATTCAGGTGGATACGATTATGATGCTCCGTACGGTGCCCGGCCGGCATCATGTCAGCTACTTTCCTCTGCATCGTGTGCAACTTGCTTTCCGCAAGGAGATACCGGTCGCCTACTGGCAGTTGGTCAGCGAGTATGCGCGTCCGGCTGGTGAATATGACTTGATCTCTGCTCACGACGCAAGCGCAGTCCGCGAGGGGACAAGGTGGGTAAGACCCGGGAAAGGGGATACGGTTTCGGTAAGTCTCTCTTGGCAGAAGACCCGTACCGCCTACTCACGAACCGGACGCCGTACTGCGGTAGCTATCTTCGGGATTACAACTGCCATTGCGGTCGCAATGGTCATCAGCGAGGCGCTGGTGGAAAACTGATGGGTTTGCCTAGCGACTCAGCTCCAGCGACAGGACTCGAACCTGTGACCCTCCGGTTAACAGCCGGATGCTCTACCTGTTGAGCTACGCTGGAAGATTTGCCTAGATTGTAGCCAGCCGCTGGTTTCGGTCAAGAATCACCGTACTATCGCAAATCGGGTGGTGCTTCTGCCAAAGGTGGTGCGGAGGACTGCCAGATACAGACCGGCAGCAACAGGTTGACCGTGGTTGTTGCGGCCGTCCCAATAGGCGCCAAGCTGCTCCAGGGTGGCAATGTCTCCTTGATGACCGTAGCGGCCAGGCCTGGTCAGCAGGTCGCCGTGGAGAGGTATCGTATCCACAAGGGCACCGCCGGCAGTATATACCGCAATGCTGGCACGGGGAGTTGGGTTGGCCAGACTGAGGGCAAAATAGACGCGCTGGTGCAGCTGTGGTACAAACGGGTTGGGAAAGATGAGTCCAATCTCGTCGCGCGCAATGGCCTGAGCCTGTCTGTCTGGAGGAAAGATCCTGAATACCGAATCGACTCTGGGTACACCATAGCCAAAGGTGCAACTCGGAACAGAGCGGGTGGAGGTGAGCCGCAGGGCGGTGATTATCGATTCGGCATTCCACGAAGGGTGTGCTTCTTTGATTAGAGCACAGACTCCGGCGATCAGGGCGGTGGCGCAGGAGGTACCAGCACTGCCGTCGAGCAGGCTGGAGGTGTCAGTGGCAGGTTCGGGTGAGGCGACAGCTACTGTGTCGGACAGGGCAACGAAGTCGGGTTTGGTCCGACCGTCAGACGTAGGGCCGGTGCCGGTGCCGCGCCAGGGTAGTCCTGAACGCTGGACACCGCCGCAGGTGATGACACCGTCAGCATCACCCGGAGCAACTATGTATGGCTGTGGCCAGGGGTAGCGGGTTGAGTCACGATTGCCCATTGCGGTGCAGATGAGTAATCCCCGTCGGGCGGCCATTGCCGCTGCAATTGAGACCGGCGCGGTGCGGCCGTCAAACTGGTCGCTGCGGTACCAGCCGCGATAGCCAAGCGAGGTTGAAACGATGTCAGCGCCCATGGCTTCTGCCCATTCGAGTGCGGCTATGTAGGTGTCTTCTTCAATGTTGTACTCGTAGTACCGGTTGCCCCGGCTCTTGTAGAACTCGGTCTTTGCTATCAGCAGGTCAACTGCCGGTGCGATTCCGATCAGGGTATAAGGCAGCCAGCCGGCAATGAGCGAGGTCATGCGCGTGCCGTGGTCAGACTGGTCACGGGAGAACCGCAGAGTGTCTGAGCTCTCCCAGACTGCGTTATCGTCGCCTCGTTTGAACCAGACTGCAGCCATTGTCTGGGGCAGGCTGGCTAGTGTTGGCGAGTAGCCGAAACCGGTGGTGTCGACAAGCTCTGGTTCAGACCAGTTTGAGAGGTCAGGGTTGGCAGTGGAGCGGCGGTGTATGAAACCGCCCGATTCGTAGAGCAGCAGCAGTGTCCAGTCATGCTCCTGTCCGTTTGCGGAGCTAGCGACGGTGTAGGAGCCCATTGTAAGAGCGTCGGCCACGGGCGGATTACCGGGCTGCCAGGTCGTGCCGAGGTCTGAGGAGACGAGAGCGTTCAGCCGGGTGAGCGGCGA
>JBDRUL010000183.1:0-3763 GCA_039801305.1 Caldifarciminota bacterium
GGATTCTCGGCTACGTACACAGGCAGATTAGTTTCTTCCTTTATTAGGAGGTCAATACCACGCAGAAGTGCTCCGCCACCGCAGATGAAAATACCGCGGTCTACTATATCAGCAGCTAGTTCCGGTGGTGTCTTCTCAAGAGCGAGTCGTACTGCGTCGACAATGAGTCCGATTGGTTCCTCGAGCGATTCCCTTACCTTAGTAGATGTGATTTGGATCGTCTTGGGTATACCAGACACTAGATCGCGTCCCTTGACTCCCATGGTTTCCTCTTTACCTGTTGCGTAGGCAGACCCTATTGCGATCTTAATGTTCTCGGCTGTTTGCTCACCGATTACTAGGTTGTAGTTCTTCTTGATGTAGTTTATTATGGCTTCGTCCATTTCGTCACCGGCGACGCGAATCGAGGTGGAATTTACCACACCCCGTAGGGCTACTACAGCGATTTCCGTTGTACCACCGCCAATGTCGATTATCATATTGCCCGTAGGGGCTTCCACCGGTAGACCAACTCCTATTGCTGCCGCAATAGGTTCAAGTACGAGGTGTATTTCCCTGGCGCCCGATGCTTCCACAGAATCTCTGACGGCTCTTTTTTCAACTTCTGTGATGCCCGATGGTACGCACACGATGACGCGCGGACGGACAAAAAGTTTCTTACGCTGTACCATGCCGATATATGTCTTAAGCATGGCCTCGACCATTCCGAAGTCGGCAATCACCCCATCCTTCATCGGTCTGATGGCTTTTACCCCTTCAGGCGTGCGTCCGAGCATACGTTTCGCCTCGGTGCCTACGGCAACGATTTCGCCCGTGGCCTCATTAACGGCCACTATCGACGGTTCGCGAAGCTCGATGCCCTTGCCCTTGACGTAAATTAGTGTACTCGAGGTGCCAAGGTCTATTGCTATTTCATTTGTGAAGCGTTCGTTGATGCTTCTTAGAATGGCGCCTAATACCACAGGCAAAGCGTAGCGGAGGCCTATTGGGTGTCAAGCGTGATTGGTCTGCAACAGGCTTGACTCTGGTGTATGCGATCCTACAATTCCGCCGTGATTGCACCGGATGATTTAGTGTTGTTGTATCACTCCGATCGTATGTGCTACCTTACGCAAGTTCCCTCTGATGGTCGGTTTTCTACACACCGAGGGTACATAGAGTACCGTGATATGATAGGCAAGGAGTACGGTGACTGTGTGCGAACGCACATGGGGATACGCTTTTTTCTTTTGAAACCGACGCTTGCTGACCTTGAGTTGCATGTGAAGCGAGCAACTACCATTGCGTATCCGAAGGATATAGGATTCGTTTTGCTCCAAACGTTCGTTTTTCCAGGGGCACGTGTTATTGAAGTCGGTTCAGGATCTGGTGCGCTTACTACGGTTTTGGCTAGTCTTGTGCGACCAGATGGCCGGGTCTATTCCTATGAAAGGCGTCTGGAGATGACTGCAGTTGCGAAGTCGAACCTGAAACGATACGGTCTGGAAGATTATTGCGATTTCATACTTAGAGATCCGAGTATCGACGGGTTCGGCCAGAACAATGTCGACGCGGTCATAATCGACGTTCCGGAGCCTTGGACGTTAGTTCCTCCTGCGCAGGCTGCTCTGAAGACCGGGAATGTGTTAGCTGTGCTTGTTCCTACTGTCGAGCAGGTGCGTAACACCTGCTCGGCTATGCAGCTAAGCGGATTTGTCAGGCTCAAGGTCAGCGAGATTCTAGAACGAAATTGGTTTGTTCGCGCGACCGGTTTGAGACCGCCTGATCGGATGGTGGGCCACACTGTATTCGTTGTTTCAGGTCATAGTACTCTTGACCGAAAGCTCCTTGACAGAACTATGTCTGAGGAGGGGGGCTGATACCGCTGGAGCAAGTTCGTGAATACCCCGTTCGGGCTATTCTTGTTGTGCTTGTGACGGCGGGGTGTCGCTCTACTATTAATTCGCAGACCGCCGTACAGACTGACCGCTCGAGCCGCTTTGACAGAGTGGTCTCTTTGGTTCCGAGTACCACAGAAGCGCTGCATGCTTTGGGAGCAGAGAGCATCATTGTTGGAAATTCTAATCAGTGTGATTATCCCGAAGCCGCAAGGAGAGTCGCCAAGGTGGGCGACTTTGTTCGTCCCGATTTGGAGCGCATAGTTTCGCTGAAGCCTGAGCTAGTATTCCTTACGCTACCACTTCATTCTGTTATTGCTGAAAAGCTTGCAGAGCTCGGTATTTCTTATATGAACTGCAGTCCGCGTAGCGTCGAGGAAATGTTTAACGAAATTGAGAGTATCGCAGTGCTCTTGGGACGAGCTGAGCGTGGAAGAGCTTTAGTCGATTCCCTGCGCAACTGTCTGCCGTCTCTAATCAGTTTTGAAGAAACCCTTTCCGTCTATGCTGAGATATCGGCAGCGCCACTAATGACCGTGGGGGGGTGTTCGTACCTCAATGATATTATACGGCGTTCGGGAGGCGTGAATGTCTTTGCAAGTGTGAACCGTGACTATTTCTGTGTTTCTCCCGAGGAAGTAGTGGCGCGCGACCCGGGTGTTATCCTGGTCCTTCATCCGGCATCTTCATCAGACGATGTGTGCAGACGGCTCGGGTGGTCGTCAGTAAAGGCAGTGAGAAATGGCTGTGTCTTCGCTGATCTAAATGAGGATCTTTTGCTGCGGCCAGGCCCGCGGCTCGTCGAAGGGATACTTTTGCTGTACAGCCTACTGCATCCCGAAAGCAGGAATATGAGATGACAGCTAGCCGCCACCTGCCGGCGGTCGTCCGTTGGACTCTTCTTTTACTGTTCTTGCTTGGCGTGTGTTTTCTTTCGGTTGCTGCTAGACCCGGAAGGTTGTCATTCGTATTGCTGAAGAAGACCGCGGTCTTCTGGTTTCCGCGTTTACTCGCGGGTGTCGTTGCTGGAGGTACTTTGGCAGTGGCGGGAGTGGTGCTACAAGGACTCCTGCGGAATCCGCTTGCCGATCCATTTACTCTTGGGGTTTCGAGTGGGGGTGCGCTGGGAAGCGGGGTCGTGTCAGCCTTAGGGCTTGCTTCCAGCATTCTCCTTCCTGTAGGAGGAATTGCAGGGGCATTTCTGGCGATATTTGCAGTTTACTTCTTGGCACAGACGCGCGGCAGAATGACAATAACAAGTCTGATTCTTGCTGGTGTTACTGTCAGCATGTTCTGCTCAAGTCTCCTGATGCTGCTGGTCGTAATCAACAGGCGTCAGCTGACGGAGGCGGTGTTTCAAGCCATGGGACATCTAAACATTGTGTTTACCACTCGGTCTGTCTGGATTGCGGCAGGGGCAGGGTTAGTGATACTAGTAGGATGCGTTTGGATACTGTCTCACGCCCGTCAACTCGATATCCTCTCGCTGTCCGAAGAAACCGCTTTGAGCTTGGGTGTTGATGTCCAAGCTGCAATGAAGACGATGTTCTTGCTGAACTCGGTTACGATTGGGCTCGTGTCTGCGTTTTGTGGTTCTATCAGTTTCGTAGGGCTGGTCGTGCCTCACGTCTGTCGTGTGCTGTTTGGTCCGAATCACGGCCGTCTGGTGGCGAGTTCGTTCGTCGCCGGAGCAGGCGTTCTAGTTCTTTCAGACGTACTGGCACGCAACATTGGAGCAGGCGGGGTGCCGCTTTCTGTAGTCACCGCCTTCGTCGGTGTTCCCTTCTTTGTCTACCTGCTGCGTGTAAGTATATGAACGCCATCGAACTACGGCAGGTATCGTTTGGCTATCATAGGGAGCAGCTGTTTAACTGCCTAGATCAGAC
>JBDRUL010000184.1:0-3763 GCA_039801305.1 Caldifarciminota bacterium
CACGCGCAGACCTATCCCGAAGATGCAGGCGACAGCCGGCACAATCCTCATCATCGGTCATACCTACAACGGTCCTGTCCCGGCATCCCTGCGCCAGCGCTATCCCACCAACTGGGATCTCGGTGCTGCCCGGGCAGCTGCGGTCGCCAAGGCAATTGCCGCCTGGGGAGTATCTGCCAGCCGCATACGGGTTGTCAGTGCGGCCGGCAACGAACCGCTTTCACCGGGCAACACCCCTGCGGACAGGGCAAACAACAACCGTGTCCAGATTCTGATCTTCCGGCATTGACCTTCAGGCTGGCTCTCTCTCTTCTTTTCGCTCTTGCCGCCGGACTTGCCCAGACCCAAAGCTCTGATTCTGCTGTTGCACCGGCACCAGACTCAGTACTCCCCTATCCCACCCGCTCGCCGGGCAAGGCTGTTCTGCTCTCGTTTCTCATCCCCGGGGGCGGTCAGGTCTACACCAGGAACTACTGGAAAGTCCCGCTCATCGCACCGGCAGAAATCGCTCTGAGCTATCTTACCTTTCGCGAGTACTCAGCTGCCCGGACTGCGCTGAACAGCAACGACACCAGCACTTACATTCTGCGCCGTGACCGGGGAACGACATACCTCTTCTTCACCGGTGCGGTCATTGCCTTCTCGATGGCTGATGCCTATGTCTCTGCCCAGTTCTTCGGCTTCAGGGAGCAGATGCGCCTGAGCATCGCACCCGACCGGTTGGGACTGATAGTAGCACTCGGCAGGTGAACCAGCCCTGCTCTTCTGTGCCGTCAGTGCTTCGATTCGCAGCTGCATTCGGTCGCTTCACGATGAAGCAGCTCACCGCTGCTGTCCAGTCCCTGCCCTCTGAACAGCCCCGCCTCCTCACCCCACAGGAGGCAGTTGCCGGCTCTACTCCTGACCCGCTGGCCGGAGCCTGGGGAATCGCCTGGTGCTATGGCGACCGGGTCGAATCAATCCGCTCCAACCGTCCCCATAACTCTGACCCGGAATTCTCTAAACTCGCCGAACTCCGTTCAGATATGGCGCTCATCTGTTTACATCCGCCGGTCAGCCGGCTGAAGCCGAGAGAAGTCCAGCCGTTCATAAGAAAAGAGCCTGCTGCCACCTGGGCATTCTTCCACTTTGGACATATCAGCCATCCTGAACTGCTGGACACCGGCAATCGCCTGCCCGACGGACCCTCGGCCAGCGAACGCTATTTCCTGCACATCCTCAACCGTCTCGACCTGAACAAGCCGGTCGAATCGGTGCAGGCAGCCCTGCAACCCCTGAGAGATGAAACCGCTCTCGCATTTGTATTGATGTCGCCTCAGATTGCCATCATCAGCTCTGGTACAGCTGCTATCAATCCACCTGCTCGACGGATACATCTGGGACGTGGCGAACTGCTGCGACTGGTCGCACCTGAGCGGCTGACGACATTTGAGAACGTCCGCTGGGAAGTGATGCCTGCAGGGCAGACGATAGTGGTACTGCGCGAACGCCGGGCAATAGCCGAAGCCGGACCGAAACACTGATTCTGTCTACCAGTCAGCTCAGGACTTTTCGGGCACGCAGCTGATACCTGCCTGCCCCAATCGATTACCATAAGAATGGCTCCCGGGCCAGCCGGGGGACTGATAGCCGGGAGCCTTATCCACCCCTGCCGTCATCTGTACGCTACAGCAGCCGCGTACACCCCTCAGACACTGTCAGGATCGAAGATAGTTCGATTATCCCGTACTCCGGAGAGGGGCTCCGGGCCTGCATCAGGCAGGGGCACGAGAAACAGAACATGCGAGCCACAACAGAGATTGCATCAGCCGTGCCGAAACTATGGTATCTGCTCACCAGCGCCTTACTCATTCATCTGTGAGAAATTACCAGACCAAGAGTAATCTCCCCTCACCGCGGCCGCTGGTGCGACTTCACAGCCCATTTCTCCTCAGAGATTGCTAACCTGTTGTCAGAAGCAGACAAACAGAGTGACAGCCGTCGCTATCCTGCTGACCAGCCATCGGCAGAGTTATCTGCCGGTACTAGACTGCGTGGCGACGGGCTCTGGTGCCGAACTCTACGAGCTCTCTGAATCCCTTCGGGTCGAACGCTGCGGCTATTGCCGTCTCATAGGTAACCTTGTTCGCCCGGTAGAGTTCAGCCATATAGGCGTCAAACGATATACTGCCCTCAGCGGTGCCGGTCTGGATTGCCGAAGGCAGGTGCTCTATCTTGCGCTCACGTATGAGGTTGCGCACTGCCGGCGTGGCGACCATTATCTCATAGCAGCCGATTCTGCCCTTGCCCTCTGCCCGCAGCAGCAGTCGTTGGGCAAATACCGCCAGCAGCGAGATCGAAAACTGGATACGGATCTGGTCGCGGATTTCCGGCGGGAAGATATCGATGAACCGCGTCACAGTCTCCGGAGCATTGGTCGTGTGCAATGTACCGATCACCAGGTGGCCTGACTCAGCTGCCCAGATGGTCGCCTCGGCTGTTGCCAGGTCACGTATCTCTGCCACCAGAATCACGTTCGGGTTCGAACGCAGACCCTTCATGATGGCTTCGCGGAACGACGAAACATCCACGCCAACCTCACGCTGGGTCACCAGCCCCTTCTTATGGTCGTGGACAAACTCGATCGGGTCTTCAATGGTCAGCACGTGTCTGGGGCTCTCAAGGATGTAGTCAACAAATGTCGCCTGAGTCGTGGTCTTACCCTGGCCGGTCGGGCCGGTAACCAGTATCAGCCCGTGTGGCCTGTCCAGCAGGTTCTTGATCCTCGGGATCAGGTACGCCGGAACAAAAAGCTCCTCGAAGGAGAGAATCCGGCGCGGAATCAGCCGCAGTGCCAGACCGAAATAGCCCTTCTGCTTGTAGACCGCAACCCTGAACCGCGCCATATTGCGGAAACTCAGGGCGAAGTCACCACCGCCGCCGTTGTCGATCTGGGCGCGCAGGTGCTTCAGGTCTTTGGTGGCGATATTCTTGAACGCCTCGGTCTTATCCGGGGTCAGAACCGGGCACTGCTCCACCGGCTGCAGATAGCCGTCGATACGCAGAGTCGGGGGTCTGCCTACGGTCAGATGCAGGTCAGAGGCGTTCTTCCGGATACACTCGGCCAGCAGCGACTCAAAATATTCTTCGTCCGACATTAACGGCATTATAGGTGCCCCCTCCTACCTGTCAAGACAGGTCTTGCAGTATCAGGCCGGCTCCGTCATCAGGGTCAGAACTGGTGGCATGGCATCATAGACGCGGCCATCGAGCAGCCTGCCGTTGCCAGCCTTACAGGTTCCACCCCACTGTTTGAAATAGAACGGTACACCTGCCCGCTCACACCGGTCTCTGATCGAGCGCACCCAGTCAGGCTTCATCACCCGGGCACCGGGCCCTGATTCGCCCCCGACAATCACCCAGTGGATACCTTCCAGCGGCAAATCAGGAATCGCACCCAGCAACGGCTCACAGGAGAGAAACCTGACTCTTGCCGGCACTGCCAGCAGGTCGGCAATGCGGTAGGTGTTGTGCTGGTCTTCCACGGTCACGCCCATCCAGACATTGGCTGGCCAGGGCAACTTTGGTGCCAGTTCCCGCAGTCGTCGGGTGCGCTTGGTCAGAACCTGAAAGGTATGCTGGGGACAAGACTCCATCACCCGGAATACCTTTCTGATGAATTCTGTCGGCACCTGCTCGTGGAACAGATCTGCCATCGAGCAGAGAAAGGCCATTCTCGGTTTGCGCCACTGCTGTGGAATCAGCAGCTCGTCTTCGTGTATCG
>JBDRUL010000185.1:0-3754 GCA_039801305.1 Caldifarciminota bacterium
AACGGTATAGCACCGGTGCCTGCCGACGCTGACTGGCAGTCAGATATGCATTACGCGAACTCATCGCCAAACCGTCGGGTTCACGTACAGTGGGTGCCACTATGACTCTAGTATCAATGTTCAAGTCCTGCACCATCTGGCGGATAACTATCGCTTGCTGCGCGTCCTTCTGACCGAACACGACCACGTGCGGCCTGACAATATTCAACAGCTTGGTAACAACCGTTGTTACACCTCGGAAATGGGTCGGCCTTGAGGCGCCGCACAGAAAACGGGTAAGTCGTTCCACTTCAACAGAGGTAGCAAAACCTGGGGGATACATCGCACTGACACTTGGCCGAAATAGGCAGTCAACCCCTTCAGTCTCCAGAAGGCGTCGGTCTCGCGCCGGGTAGCGCGGATATCGTCTATAGTCCTCACGAGGACCAAACTGCAACGGGTTAACAAAGATAGAAACAACCACCGCGTCCGTAAGTTCCTTTGCTCGCCGCACGAGACTGATATGACCCTGATGAAGTGCTCCCATCGTAGGCACAAATCCAAGGCGACCCCTTCCTCTCAACTCAACTGCCACGCGTTGCATCCGCGTCGGGCTACTGATTACCCTCATTGAGATAGAACGAGTGCTCCCATGATGGAAAACGCCCCTCGCGCACGTCCCTGCAGAACTCCTCCACCGCTCGCCGTATGCCTTGACCAATTTCTGCATAACGCTTCACAAAACGCAAGGGTTGCGTCTCAGTAAGACCAAGCATATCGTGAATCACGAGCACTTGCCCGTCGCATTCCGGACCCGCGCCGATGCCAATAGTCGGAATGCTCAACGTCTTGGTCACCCGGGCAGCCAGCTCAGCTGGAATCTTCTCCAACACCAGACTGAAACACCCTGCTTTCTCTAGCGCCATTGCGTCCGCAACCAGACGTTCTTGATCATCGGGCCTTTTTGCTTGTAACCGATAACCACCCAGCCGATGAACTGACTGCGGAGTAAGACCAAGATGCCCCATCACCGGAATACCAACGTCCACAAGCCTCCTCGCCACGTCTGCGACAAACCCTGCCCCCTCGACCTTGACTGCTTCAGCACCAGCCTTCAGAAACCTACCCGCATTCTCAACCGCACTTTCAACTGAAGTTTGATAGGACATAAAAGGCATATCTGCCACAACAAGTGCTGGGTACGCGCCAACTGCAACCGCCTTTGTGTGGTATAACATCTCCTCCATTCCTATTGAAAGAGTCGTCGGATGGCCGTAGATAACATTGGCCGCTGAGTCGCCAACGAGTATGAGATCAACCCCTCCGGCAGCAACCAGCCTAGCGGTAGGATAGTCGTAAGCTGTCAAACAGACTATACGTTCATTCTCTCGCTTCTTCCGCATTATCCTGACTACGGTAATCTTCTCGCTTCGAAAAACACTGGACATCTCAGTTATCCTCCTAAATAGTTGGCAACTCCTGATACGCCTCCATGTTCATTTGCCGCACCCGGCTGCGTAGAAGCGTCTCCCATGTCTTGTCTCTTGAATCGCCTCGAGTAGACGTTCAAACTCACTGCGGCTTGTCACATAGTTCAGGCGATCGGTATTCACAATCAGAAGCGGCGCATCCTCGTAACGCAGGAAGAACGAATTGTAGAGCTCGCTTAGACTTTCAAGATAATGCTCATCGATGTTCTGTTCAAAGGACCGTCCTCGTCGCCGGATCCGAGCAAGTAGAACCTCTGTACGTGCCTGCAGGTATACCACCACATCAGGCTTAGGAACCTCAGTCCGCACAACTTCATATATGCGTTCATAAAGTGCAAATTCGTGTTCGGTTAGGTTCAAGCTAGCAAAGATTCTGTCCTTATCAAAGAGATAGTCACTCACAACTCGCTGTTCAAACAAGCCCATCTGGATAAGCTCACGCAACTGGCGGTGTCGTGAAAGCAGAAAAAACACCTGGGTCTGAAATGCAAATTTCTGCATGTCTGTATAGAACCGGGGAAGGAAAGGATTTTCGTCAACGGCCTCCTTCACGAACCGTGCTTCTAAACGTCCTGCCAGCAGCTCTGCCAAAACAGTCTTGCCGACTCCGATCGGCCCCTCGACCGCTATGTATCTAATGCTTCCAGCGCTACCCGCGGGCTCTCGTGTGTTTCTAGACATCTACTTGCTCACTTCTCAAAGACAAGACGAATCGTCGCCCCGCCAATGTCGCACGCCCGTTCTGCCCACAAGTTCAAGAAGTTCCCCCACTGTCTTATGAAGAACTGGATGAACGAAATTAGGCGCAAGCTCGGCCAGCGGCACCAAAACAAACGCTCTCTCGTGCAGACGGGGGTGAGGTATCTCAAGACCATTTTCCCTGATTGTCTGGTCGCCATAGAAGAGAACGTCGACATCCATTGTTCTCGATAATGCTCTCTCGGCTCGCAACCTTCCAAGGGTTACCTCGACCCACAAGGCGTGCAGCAACACATCATGCGGATTCAAGTAAGTCCAGACGTCGAGAATGCAGTTCAGGAAAGGTCCTGCTCCTGGAATCCCCACCGGATCACTCTCATAGAAAAGAGACCGTCGCAGCGGTCCCAATCGACCTAGCAGGCGCAGAGCGCGGACGGTATTCAACTCACGGTCTCCAAGGTTGGAACCCAGACCAAGGAATACCCGCGTCATATTAGCTCAAAGAGTAGAACAGCTTGAAAGGCTGTCAACCGGAACTACCTTGAGGGTCGGCTACACCTCTCTCCTGCGAACGTGCATTGCCCTTCTGCCGCGTGGAGAGTCGCCCACTTCAAAATCAACACGGTCACCTGATACCAGCGACTGCGCACTGCTACCGACCACATCACCATAGTGCACAAACACATCGCCGGTACCATCGTCCGGCTCAATGAAACCATACCCCTTCTTGGCGTCGAACCACTTGACTCTGCCACTTACTGGCATGGCACCCCTTTCATACGATTCCAACACTGACAATCTAGCCCGTGCCCTCGTGCTGTCAAGTTACCCGGCGTCAACAGCATTGCTCGCCGAGTTGACCCTTGTGTTAGCAGAGCTAATATCCCAGCGTGACCCTCGCAGTGAACCGACGCGCGACAATAGCTCTTCTAGTCTCCCTACTTGCACCGCTGCTGCTCTATGTGTTCACATGCTGCCGTAGCATCTTCTGGATGGATTCGACAGAATTCATGCTGGTAGGTATCGACCTCGGTATCAGCCATCCACCGGGGTACCCACTGTTAACGCTCATCACCCGCGTTGTCTCTCTAACACCGGTTCTGCCAATACCCTTACGCCTCAATCTCATCTCCGGGTTCGCAGCAGCTGGTTCCTGCTTAGCTCTCTCGTACCTCATCTGGCGCCTTACTGATGACACCCTAGCCGGACTAATTGGAGCCCTTATCTGGGGAGTTTCATTCGAACTCTGGCAACAAGCCACCGCACTTGAAGTGTACGCACTGCAGGTCTTCCTTTTTTCGACTCTCCTTTCTGCTATAAGCCACTGGAGTATACAAACCAACAGCAACAATACCAGCTCCTTGCGTCACCTCCTACTCACCTGTTTTCTGCTCGGCTTGGCGTTCGCGAACCATCTGTTCATAGTCTGGCTGCTTCCCTGTCTGGTAGCGCTTTTCTTGACCGGCAACTGGCGAAGTCTGCGCGCCAGCTGGACACTCCTTGCTTTGGTAATGCTCAGCCTAGGTCCCACACTGTATGCCTACGTCCCACTACGTTCCTCGGCCAGTAAGAGCATCTACTGGAGC
>JBDRUL010000186.1:0-3536 GCA_039801305.1 Caldifarciminota bacterium
CATCGACTTTTCTCATATTTCAAGTGCACATCACTGAATCGCATAAGCTGGCCGGCTGCCGCATATTCGGTTATGCTGATACCTGGCTGCTCCTTGAAAACTCCCCTGAAAACCTGGGCAGACTCGCCGATGCCGCAATATCAGCAACCCCTCTATTCTGTCACGACTCACCAACTCATGCGGTCGTCCGGCCTGAAGGCATCGAATTGTGTCGCCTCAATCCTGGTGCAGCCGAGCGGCTCCGCCGCCAGGGAACGGACGTTCTGACCCTGCCCGAGAAGCCCTTTCCGCTCATTCTGCCTGATGAGAGCAACATCCCCCGTCATGTTCTGCCCGACACCCTCATTCAGCGCATAATCAGCAAGGTCAGCCCCGACTCCCTTCGCTGCCGTATGGCACGTCTGCAGGCATTCCGTACCCGCTACTCCCCGGCCGAAAGCTGCCGCGCAGCCGAGCAGTATGTATCGGATTACTTCCGGTCACTTGGCCTGGACTCAGTAGTACTTGACGTGTATCAATCTGGTTATCGCAATGTTATCGGCATCAAGCTCGGCCAGCGCCGGCCAGATGCAATCCTGATTATCGCCGGCCATATGGATGCCATCTCTGAAGACCCCTGGAATCTTGCTCCCGGTATGGAAGACAACGGCTCCGGCACTGCGGTTGTTCTCGAGGCCGCCCGGGTTCTTGCCAATGAGAACCTCGACCAGACTGTCTATTTCTGTGCCTTCACCGGCGAAGAACAGGGACTCCTGGGCTCTGACCACTACGCCCGCCTGCTCCGTTCCCGAAACGCAAACGTCATCGCCATGCTCAACTATGATATGATCGCCTGGCCAGGAGACTCGTGGGGAATGGCTCTTGCCGGTCTTGCTCGACGCCTCGGCGAGTATGAACGTGCGATAATGGATGCCTACACCAGCCTGCATCACCGGCTTCAGGTTCGCAGCTTCCCTTCTGACTCGCGCTCGTTCGATCTGGTCGGTTATCCGGCAATGTCAGGGTACGAGTATGGAACCAGACCATACATCTGGTATCACACCACCGGTGATACTCTCGGCAACTGCAACATGAACCTGGCTGCAGAAGTAACCAAGGCAGCAACCGCCACTCTGGCTTCACTGGCTGTGGCGCCGCTGGCACCCGAGAACTTCCGCCTTGCCGACTGTGGTAACGGCACCAGCCTGCTGGCGTCGTGGAGCGCTGGTTCTGAACCAGACCTTGCGGGCTACAAACTTCTCTGGGGCAGCTCATCGACCATCTACACCGATTCTGCGATGGTCGGCTGCACCACTGCCTATCGCATAAGCGGACTTACACCAGGTACCCGCTACTACGCCACTGTAGTGGTGCTGGACTCGTCCGGCCATGAGTCCGGTCCGGCAGCCGAGGACAGCGCAATTCCCTCGCTCACCCCGCTGCCGCCATCAGGTGTAGCCTGCTGGCCATTCTACTTCGGCAACGCCGTCTTCTGGCGCCGATCCCTGGAACTCGACCTCGCCGGCTACAATCTCTACCGCTCCTTCCGTGCCGACACCGGCTTTCAGCGTCTGAACTCAGCCATCCTGACCGATACCGTCTACCGCGACTCATCACTGCTCGCTGATACCATGTACTACTACCGAATTACTGCGGTCGACTCTGCTGGTAACGAAAGTCCTGCCTCGGCAACAGTTCGCGGGAAACCCATTACTCTTGACCACGGCATACTGCTGGTGGATGAGACCCGAGACGGCACCGGCCAGCGCGGCAGCCCGAGCGATCCTCAGCAGGACACCTTCTGGCACAGAATACTCAGCGGCTACCGTTATGCCGACTGGGATGTGACTCAGTCCGGCATCCCGCTGGCAGCCGATCTCGGCCCCTACTCAACCATTGTCTGGCATGCCGACGACTACAGTCAGCAACTCGCTGATACTGCGGTATCCGGCCTTGCCAACTACTTAAATCACGGCGGCAGGCTCTGGTACTCGGGCTGGAAACCCGTCCTTGGCCTGCTCGGCTCTGGCTCTTACCCCTTCACATTCCTGCCAGGCCAGTTCCTGTATGACTACTGCCATCTCAGTCGCGCAGAGCAGCAACCAGCTGCCGATTTCATCGGTGCCGCGGGTAGACAGGGATATCCTTCGGTCACCATCGACTCTTTGAAGGTACTTCCCAGCCTGCACGGCAGGCTACCCTATGTTGACTGTCTGCTGCCACACAATGCCGATACGATCCTTCTCTACAACTCATATTCCGGTGACACTTTTCAGGACAAGCCGGTCGGTATCCGCTGGATCGGCAGCCCGCACCGTGTCGTTCTGCTCGGTTTCCCTCTCTACTACACCCGCGAGCCTGAAGCCCAGCTCCTTGCCAGACGCATACTCGATGATCTTGGCGAGCCATACGGCATAACCGAAAAGTCCCCTGTAGCGCGCACCCCACGCTACTTCCTTGACATATCCCCCAACCCTGCCGCAGGTCGGATCACGATCCACTGCTCTTTCCCGCCAGCTGCTTCTGCCCGGATCGGACTCTACAACCTCTCTGGTCGACAGATTCTCCTGTCAACGCTTTCCGGTTCACAATCCCGCCTCATCCTCGACCTCTGCTCCTTTCCCGCAGGTATCTACTTCTGCCGACTGTACGCCCCTGGTATCTCTCTGACGCGCTCCCTCCGGCTGGTTCGATAGTCTCCCCATCTCCGGGTCTCAGGCTTCATTGCCACGCTGCCAGACATGAGAGCAAAGATCACCGTAACAGTTCCTGCGAAACATACAATCATAGCCAGAGCCGGAATGAGACTGCCGGTAACAATCAAGACAAGAGTGGCACATTCTCTCGAATCAACAGCGAGGATGACTGCCGCGTTGACTGCCGGAAAGGAAGTTGAACCGGCTCTTCTACGGCCAGCTCAGCGCCAACTATGACCGCCAGCAGCAGTTACAACCAGAAACACCGCCAGAAGGCCAGCAAAGACAACACTGGCAGACACAACAAAGATACCAGCAAGGTAGGGAGTGACCCAGAGGGTATCCGGTTCGCTGCAACCGCCAGACGGGTAACACGTTATCCCACTGGTAGTTAGAACAGTCGAACGCCCTGTCAGGGCGCTTGTTTGCACCCCCTCTCCTGTCCTCATAGTCCCCGGCTAGGAGCCCGCCGAACAGAAACTCATCAGTAGATCATGAGTCTGGCTTGACTGTTATGGACATATGCTTACAATCGGCTGTGCCCAGACCCCAGAATTGCCGCCGGGTCACAACCCGACCCGCAATTACTAAACGAAGCACGAACCTTTTTTGAGCAAAACCCTGACTAACTTGTGCGTCGCCTTCAGCGACGCACACCCACCCACCAACCAACGGGAGCGGGCGGGCAAAAATTCCTTCCCCCAGACCTCCTTCCTTTTTGCCCGCCTGCTTGTATTTTGTCCTAAAAAATTTTAACAGCGGCGGGATAAAAGGTTTTTATCTTAATGTTAAAACAATAAAATAAATTCCTAAAACAATATAAATTAATCCAAAGATCCAGGGAATCAAAAGTTCAATATG
>JBDRUL010000186.1:3546-3748 GCA_039801305.1 Caldifarciminota bacterium
GACTTTATTTGAAAAATTATATATCATTATATTAAGTAAGTTGAATTTAATTTATTATAATTAGTGTATTAAAATAGTTAATGAAAGTCAAGGAAAGAATATGTCAAATAAAGTAAGTGAAAATATTAGAAAATTAAGGCAGAAAAAAGGCATTTCCCAAGACCGTCTTTCAAAAGAGGCAGATTTGGCTTTAAATACGATT
>JBDRUL010000187.1:0-3727 GCA_039801305.1 Caldifarciminota bacterium
GCCCCATCAGGCCCATTTCCCACGGCAAACAGCTCGTCTCCCACCAAGCACAGGCCCTGGCAGTTGGTGACGTCGGCAGAGAACTCCTCGGCGTGCTCGTACCGGCCGTCTCCATTGGCATCGTGCAGCACAAGAATGGGGCCCCCCTCGCGAGACACAATCAGCCGACCATTGCGACCCCATGTCAGGCAGACCAACGAGCCTACCAGGTCCGGTTCCGCAATCCGTTCCAGTTCAAACCCCTGTGGGACTTGGAAGCGGTCGAGGTATCCCTCCTGGTACGCCAAGGCCTTCCAGGGGCTCTGTTCGTGCGGGCCGAGGTCCCGAGCCGGCCGCCAACCTTGTGCAACAAAGCCGGGGCGAAGCCAGGCATCTCCCAGCGGCTCCGTACGCGTGGCGTCCCACGACGGCCCAGTATCCAGCGCGATGCTTGCGCCGCTCTGGCTGCGGATCTCGCGCACGAGCTGAACAAAGGCATGAGGGGTAGCGGACAAAGTGAGCACTGCCAGAGCAGTTTGCGAAAACGTGTGTGCTATGACCTCGCCTGCTTTCAGGTGCACGAATACACGGGCAGCGCATGCACCAACGGTTGTGTCTACCACAGTAAAGCTGGCCAACCCCTCGGGAAAGTGTTCGGCTAGTTCAAGAAGGGGCACGATCCCCGACTGTGCTGAGCGGAACTTTTCTGTTCCTTCCTTCATGACCAGCAGCGACAGGTTCTGCTTCTGCACCTGGTCAAGAAGACCAACCGCATACCGGGGCTCAAGTCGGAAGCAGCGGATGTCCTGATATGTACTTGGCTTGGTATTCTCGTTCATGAGAACAGTCTAGTTGTCCGGAGTTCCTGGTCAACCGAAGCGTGTGACCATTACGGGCAGTCAATAGAGTCTTCTTGACAGAAAGCCAACTCTGTGTATGCTCGCTTCCTTGCTGAGAGTAGCGTTCAGCCGCGAATCCTGGCGAGACTGGCTGAAGAGGCTCGGCCAGTATCTTGTAGTCTATTCACCCCTGTCGATTGCCGGGCATACCCATTGGCAGCTTATCAGAAACGACGACCTCGAGAGGGATGGTCTTAACTGGGACTTCCGCGGTATAAGGGCAGCAGAGCCGGTAAAGGCCTTTTTCTTCAGCCCGACAGAACGTGTTGCTACGTTTCCTGAGAAGCTCGTACCCGCCGGTTCTGAGCGGCGTCTGCTGCTGGGACTGAAGGCCTGCGATCTGGCTGCATTGCGCGTGCATGACGTAATGTTCGGACAGGGAGAGTTTGCCGACCCATTCTACAGCGCCCGGCGCAGGAATACTATTATGGTCGTGGCTGATTGTCCGGCGCCAGCAGAGAGCTGTTTCTGTAATCTGGTAGGAGGTCAACCTTTTGCAGACAAGGGTGCCGATCTGAGCCTGTCTCAGGTGGACGACCGGGTTCTGGTTGAAGTTCTGTCGCCGGAGGGCGAGGAGTTGCTGACTGCAAACAGCGGGCTGTGGCAGCCGGCAACCGAGTCCATTGTCAGCCGTCGTGACGAAGAGCGGGCAGCGGCGATTGCAAGGCTTGAGCAGATTAATCCTGCCCGTTTCCGTGCCGATCTGCCTGCTGCGCTGAATAGCCGCGCCACGGACAGACAGTTCTGGGGTGAAAACGGCGACGGATGCGTCGAGTGTTCTGGTTGCCTCATGTCCTGCCCTACCTGCTACTGTTTTCTGCTCTGTGATACTTCCGGGCAGGCTGCCGGCACTATGGTGCGTACGAAGGTCTGGGATGCGTGCTATCTTGCCGCA
This sequence comes from Caldifarciminota bacterium, assembly GCA_039801305.1. Taxonomy (GTDB): domain Bacteria; phylum Hydrothermota; class Tepidihabitantia; order Tepidihabitantales; family Tepidihabitantaceae; genus JBDRUL01. Next base: position 1,774 of record JBDRUL010000187.1, read on the forward strand.
TACCAGCGGGTGGGCGGCGGTGCGAATCCCCGGGCTGAGTTCTACAAGCGTTTTGCGAACCGGTTCCACTGCAAGTTCGAGCACTTCCAGAATGCGCATGGATTTTTTGCCTGCACGGGTTGCGGTCGCTGCTACAAGACCTGTATGGGCAGGATTGACATCAAAAAGGTGCTGGCGGTAGCATGAGCAACCCTTACCAGCCGATACAGGCAGAGATTCTTGAGGTTATCGACGAGACTCCCAATATCAAGACCTTTGTGCTGAGGCCTGAGGTCGAGATTCCCTTCCGGGCAGGCCAGTTCGTTGAGCTTACGATTCCCGGTTTCGGTGAAGCCCCGTTTACGCCCTCGTCGTCCCATTTCAAACTGGATACCTTGGAGATGACGATAATGAAGGTGGGAAGGGCAACCAGCGCTCTTTTCGAGAAGAAGAAGGGCGATATCCTTGGCATCAGGGGACCTTATGGTCAGCCGTACCCGTTGCAGAAGTTCGAGGGCAGAGATATCTATATTGTCGGTGGCGGTGTCGGTCTTGCGCCGCTACGGGCACTGTTTCTGGCATTGACCCACGAGATGAAGAAGTATAAACGGATATTCCTGCGCTATGGTGCCCGGACTCCGGGCGATATCGTCTACAAGCGACTGCTGCCAGAGTGGGAGAAGATACCCAAGGTCGATGTGGAGCTGTCGGTTGATGCCAGTGATGAGAAGTGGACGCGCAAGGTCGGAGTAGTAACCTGCCTGATGGACGAGATTCCCTGTGACGAATCGACCAGTATCGCAGTAGTCTGCGGTCCGCCGATAATGATGAAGTTCGTGACGAAGCGGTTGCTGGAGGCCGGTTTCCGGGGGGAGAACATCTACCTGTCGATGGAGATGAATATGTCCTGTGGACTGGGTCAGTGTGGGCACTGCAAGCTCGGACCATACTTCACCTGCAAGGACGGGCCAGTGCTCACCTGGGAGCAGATAAAGGATATTGAGGAGCCTTTCGTCTGATGAGTGAACCGCGAACGACTACCTGTCCGTTCTGTCTGAACGGCTGTACGAGTGGTGTGCGGTTCAACGGATACAGATACGAGGCATACTACCCTCAGGAGGGTAGGGTAAACCGGGGACGTCTCTGCCCGCGCGGCAACAGCGCCAGTATTGTGATTGATCATCACGACAGGTTGTGCCGTCCTGTTCTGGATGGCCGTGATATTACCTGGCAGGAGGCTGAACGACTTGTCCGGCGGTGGTTGGCAGAGGTTCGTCCGGATGAGCTGGTACTGGTGTACGGCCGCGGCAGATCACCGCAGGAGGTGCAACTGCTGCACGGCTTGGCAAGACAGATTGGCACACCGAATCTTGTTTGCGGTCACATAGAGCCGGAGAATAGCTTGGCTGCCCGACTCGAGGGTGTAGAGATTGCTACTCTTGAACAGGTTGAGAAAGCTCAGAAAGTGTGTCTGGTGGGAGATGTGTTCAGCACTTCACCGGTGATATCGTCCCGGATACTCGATTCACGTTATGCAGACAGGAAGAACCGACTGGTCGTAATTGATTCAGTCCGCACGCGTCAGTCCGGGTTTGCTCATCACTTTCTGCAGGTGAGACCGGGAGCAGAGCCGTTTGTACTGATTGCTCTGGCAGCGTTGATCGACTCGAAGCTGCTGCCAGAGGTTCGGATTGATCATCTGGTTCAGCTTGCTGGTGTTGATGCTGCAGGGCTGAAGGCAGCAGCAGCAGCAATCGGTTCAAGAAGTCAGGGCTTTGTTGGCTGCGCACTTCACTTCGGTCGGGTGCGCTATCCTTGGTTATCAGGCATGTGCGCCCAACTAGTCGCTGTTGCTGCGAAGCAGCCGTTTCTGGGCTTTGCCGAAGCGCTCCTGCCTGCCGGGACAATGCAGTTTTCGGCACTGCGCAAGGCGATATCTACCGGGCGCATAAGGATGGTTTTCTGGACGGGCGGT
>JBDRUL010000188.1:0-3716 GCA_039801305.1 Caldifarciminota bacterium
TGCCAGAAGACCGGAGCCGGTGCCGGTCTTCTACTTCACGCAGCTGCTCGGCATCGCCGTGGGGCTGACCAGGGAAGAACTGGGTCTGGACTGCAATGCCATCGACCCGACAAAGTTCCTAGAACAGAAGGAGCTGCTCTAGTGCCCGAGGAGAGTCAGGTCAGCCAGAGCGTTTCTGAACCTGTCCGGCTGGGAGTGTTCGTCTGCCACTGCGGTATCAACATTGCCGGAGTAGTGAAGATTCCCGAGTTGCTTGAGCTTCTGCGCCAGCTGCCGTCGGTTACGGTTGCGAAAGACTACAAGTACTGCTGCTCTGATCCGGGTCAGGAGATCATACGCAACAGTATCAGAGAAGACCGGCTCAACCGGGTGGTGGTCGCCTGCTGCTCACCCAACCTGCATGAAGCTACCTTCCGCAACGCCTGCGCCGAAGCCGGTCTGAACCCCTATCTCTGCGAAATCGCCAACATCCGGGAGCAGTGCTCCTGGGTGACTGCTGACAAAGACAAGGCAACCACCAAGGCACTCTCAATCATCCGCACAGTCATTGCCAAGACACTCGCTGACCAGCCCCTGCAGGCAGTAACCGTGCCGGTGAAGAAACGGGCTCTTGTCATCGGTGCCGGAATCGCTGGCATTCAGGCCAGCCTTGATATTGCCAATGCCGGCTACGAGGTGGTGCTGGTCGAGAAGGAGCCCTCGATCGGTGGTCACATGGCACAGCTCTCCGAGACATTTCCCACCCTTGACTGCTCCCAGTGCATTCTCACTCCGCGCACAGTCGAGGTTGGTCGCCATCCGCTCATCCGGCTCCTGACCTATTCTGAGGTCGAGTCGGTCTCCGGCTATGTCGGCAACTTCCGAGTGAAGATAAGGAAGAAAGCCCGCTATGTGGACTTTGATACCTGTACCGGCTGCGGCATCTGCCTGGAAAAGTGTCCGGGTCGCGCCTATTCAGACTTTGAACGTGGGCTCACCAGACGCAAGGCTATCTATCGCCTGCTGCCGCAGGCAGTTCCGAACCGTCCGGTGATCGACGCTCAGGCGTGTATCTACCTGCAGAAGGGAAAGTGCGGGGTCTGTGCCAAGGTCTGCCCCACCGGTGCAATCCGCTACGAGGACAAGGATACGTTTGTTGAGGAAGAGGTCGGCGCAATAGTGGTTGCCACCGGCTATGAGCTCCTCGCAGCGGACAAACTCGGCTCCTACGGGTTCGGCACGGTACCGGATGTGATCGACGGCCTTGCCTTTGAGCGGCTGCTTTCGGCATCAGGACCGACTGCCGGTGAGGTGCGACGTCCTTCGGACAACAGGATACCCAAGCACATCGTCTTTGTGCAGTGTGCCGGCTCCCGGGATTCGACTCTGGGCGTACCCTACTGCTCGAAGATCTGCTGCATGTACACTGCAAAGCAGGCGATACTCTACAAGCATCGCGTTCACGACGGCAGGGCAACAATCTGCTACATCGATGTGCGCACCCCGGGCAAGGGTTTTGAGGAGTTCTACCGCCGCGCCACTGACGAAGGCGTAACCTATCTCCGGGGCAAGGTGTCAAAGATCTTCCGTCAGGGTGACAAGGTGATTGTCTGGGCAGCAGACACTCTTGCCGGTCGCAAGGTCGAACTCGCAGCCGATATGGTAGTGCTGGCAACCGCCGTGGTACCCAACCCTGCCGGCACCGATATCGCCCGACGTCTGAAGCTGGCAGTAGACTCAAACGGTTTTCTGACCGAAGCCCATCCCAAACTGCGGCCGGTCGAGACACTTGTTGGCGGGTTCTTTCTTGCCGGTGCGGGCCAGGGACCCAAGGATATTCCAGAGACCGTAGCCCAAGGTTCAGCCGCTGCTGCCAAGGTACTGGCGATGTTCGGGCAGAGCGAACTGAGCCACTCGCCGACAACCGCATTTGTAGACGAAGAGATCTGCGTCGGCTGCGGCAACTGCGAGCGGATATGCGCCTATGAAGCGGTAAGGGTGGACCCCGCCAGAAAGAAGGCGGTCGTCAATGCCGTGCTCTGCGAAGGCTGCGGCGCCTGTGCGATGAGCTGCCCTTCTGGTGCAATGAACCACCGCAACTTCACCAAGCGAGCCATACTCACCATGGCTGACCAGTTCTAGTCGATGGAGAACAGCACAACAACAGCAAAGCCGGTCGGTGCGGTACTGGTAGTCGGCTCCGGCATCGGCGGGATTCAGGCATCGCTAGAACTGGCTGAAGCCGGCTTCAAGGTCTATCTCCTTGACGAGAAGCCGGCAATCGGCGGCGTGATGGCGATGCTCGACAAGACGTTTCCGACTAACGATTGCTCGATGTGCATCCTCTCACCCAAGCTGGTCGGTTGCGGCCGGCACCAGAACATCGAGCTGCTGACCAACTGTGAACTGCTGGCTCTCGAGGGCGAAGCCGGAAACTTCCGTGCCAGAATCAGGCGTAGACCCCGGTATGTGCTGCTAGACAAGTGTACCGGTTGTCTGGACTGCACCAAAGTCTGTCCGGTTTCAGTACCGGACGACTACAACCAGAAACTCGCACTGCGCCATGCCACTTACAAGCTCTATCCGCAGGCAATTCCCAATGCCGTTGCCATAGAGAAGAACACCGGTAGAGCACCGTGCCGGCTCGCCTGTCCGGCTGGTGTAAATGCTCAGGGCTATGTCGCACTCATCGCCCAGCGCAAGTTCCTGGAAGCCTACGAGCTGGTGCGCGACCGCCTGCCCTTTCCGGGCATCTGCGGTCGTGTCTGCCACCATCCCTGCGAAGAGAAATGCAATCGCCGGGAGTACGAAGGTGCGGTGTCAATCCGCACTCTCAAGCGGTTCATCGCCGACTTTGCCACTAATGCTGGCCCGACTCCGTATAAAGGTCGCAAGACAGCCGATCCGACCCGGCCAAAGGATGCGTTCCAGTCCGAACGACCGGAGAAGGTGGCGGTCGTCGGTGCCGGACCTGCAGGCCTGACCTGTGCGCTTGATCTGCGCAGTCTCGGCTACAAAGTCACTGTCTTTGAGGCAGCAGACAGACCCGGCGGAATGATGCGCTGGGGAATTCCCGGGTATCGGCTGCCGCGTGCGGTTCTTGACCGTGAGATCAGCGACATTCTCGAAACCGGCATCGAGCTGAAGACCGGATATGCGATCCGCTCATCAGCCGAGCTTGAGGAACTGCTTAAACAGGGTTATCGCGCCGTTTTCCTCGCGCTGGGCTGCCAGAAGAGCCGTACCCTCGATATAGCGGGAATGAACCTCAGTGGTGTTCTTCACGGTATCGAGTTTCTGAGAGAGGTGAATGCCGGTAAGAGACCGGCCATTGGCAGACGGGTGGCAGTGATTGGTGGTGGCAATGTTGCCGTCGATGTCGCGCTCTGTGCCCGGCGCTGCGGTGCCGAAGAGGTCACGATGGTCTGCCTCGAGTGCCGCGAAGAGATGCCTGCACACGAGTGGGAGATTGAACAGGCTCTTGCTGAAGGTGTGAAACTTGAGCCATCATGGGGACCGCAGGCAATCGTCGGCGATAACGGCGTGGTAACCGGACTGAAGATAATCGAATGCACACGGGTGTTCGATGAGCAGGGAAGGTTCAATCCCCAGTTCAACACCTGCAACGAAGGCTTTATTTCCTGCGACACAGTCATTCTCGCAATCGGTCAGGCTGTGGACGCTGATGGCTTCAGCGGCTTTGAGCGCGGACCCGGCGGAACCTTCAAAGTCGACCC
>JBDRUL010000189.1:0-3670 GCA_039801305.1 Caldifarciminota bacterium
CGTGGCACTGCTTGACGCACCGGATGACACCAGAGCGGCATTCAAGGACCCCGAGGAGGCGCAGCAGGAAGCGAATCTGCTCATAGAGAAGCTGCGTCAGTTTGGTATCGATGGCCGAATCTTGGAGATTCAGTCTGGTCCGATGATCACCCGCTTTGAACTGGAGCCTGCTCCGGGGGTGAAGGTACAGCGAATTGAGAGCCTGGCTGACGACCTGTCGCTGGCGCTTTCGGCAGAGCGGATCCGAATTCTGGCACCGATTCCCGGCAAGAGCGCGGTGGGTATCGAGATACCGAACAAGGAACGTCGGACAGTCTACCTGCGAGAGGTGCTGGTGAGCGCGGCGTATCGACAGGAGAAGTCACCGCTGGGATTTGCGCTGGGCACGACCATCACTGGTGAACCGTACTGCGGAGACCTACGGACTATGCCCCATATGCTGATTGCAGGCACCACCGGGTCGGGGAAGTCAGTCTGCATCAACTCGCTGATCATGTCCATAATATACCGCTCATCACCGCAGGAGGTTCGGTTTCTGACGATCGATCCCAAGCAGCTTGAGCTGCCGGTGTACAATTCCATACCGCATCTTCTTTCGACAACGACCACCGATCCCAAACAGGCAGTCGACGGCCTAACCCGAATGGTGGGAATCATGGAGGCAAGGTACGGGGAGTTTGCGAATCTGGGTGTACGGGACATTGCGGCTTACAATGCCATGGCCGAGGAACAGGGATTGCCACGCAAGCCGTACATTGTGGTGGTAATTGATGAGCTGGCTGACCTGATGTTGCGGGCACCCAATGAGATTGAGGAACGCATCACCCGGTTGGCGCAGATGTCAAGGGCAGTCGGGATTCATCTGGTACTGGCTACTCAGCGGCCTTCAGTCGACGTTATTACCGGCTTGATTAAGGCTAACTTTCCGTGCCGGGTAGCTTTTCAGGTGGCTTCCAAGACCGATTCCCGTACGATTCTCGACATGAACGGGGCCGAGTCGCTCCTTGGCCGCGGTGATATGCTTTTCTTGCCACCGGGCAAGGGCGAGCCGGTAAGGCTGCACGGCGCTTTCGTTTCTGACCAGGCAGCGCAGCGTATCGTCAGACTGTGGACGCGGGAGTACCTTGCCGGCCTGCTTACCGGTCTGGTGGACGACCCGAAAGCCAAAGCGGCTGAGATTGTGAAGAGGGGAGTGGCTGACGTGTTCTATGACCGGGAACGTGCCGGAACAAAGAAGGGAATGGAGGTTCTGCGGTCGCTGCTGCCTGATGAGGTTATTGACAGCATAATGGGACGTCCGTACCATGAGCCCCTGCCGGAAGAGCGGGATATCCGCGTAATGAAGGTTGGTGATGACACGGATGCGGAACGGGAGATCGATGAGAAGTTTGCCGAGGCAGCACGCATAGTAGTGCGACACCGAGAGGCGTCTGTGTCGATGCTGCAGCGACGGCTGGATGTGGGCTGGGCGCGGGCAGGCAGGATTATTGACCAGCTGGAACAGGCCGGAATAGTGGGCCCTTATGTAGGTTCCAAATCCCGGCGGGTTCTGGTGGAGAGTGAAGCTGAACTGGAGAAGTTCTTGGCAAAGGTGAATACGAATCGTGGTTGACAGACAGAAAGTACTGCACTGGGTGAACGAGGTAGTCAAGGTCATTCCCTGCGAGACCTATGAACGGATCCAGCGGTTCTTGGAGACCAAGCCCGAGGCGAAGATAGTTCTGCCCAAGCCGGAACTCTGGGTTGATGATCACTGGTTCTCGGTGCGCCGGTATCACGACCCGGTGACGGCGGATGAGATTCTTGAGGTTTATGTCGGCAACCGGGATTCCGGAGAAGAGTACATGGGCTATGATCGTATTGATCCACGCTGGCATGACGCCGAGGGAAGAGATCTGGGACGCTGGGAGTTGACCAGAGCATATATGCGTCCGAAGTACCGCGGCCGCAACTATTCGCTTTTCATGGTGGAATTGGCGATGGCACTGTGTCGAAAGAATTCCGGCTACTCGGTAGTTGCCTATCCGCGGCACGTAGCGATGCTTGTGACTTTGCTCAACTACGGTTTCAAGACCATGGATGGAAGCTATGACAGTACGCTGCATCGGATTCTGAAGCAGGGTAAGCGCTGGTACGCTCACGATGCGGCGCAGCGTCGCCTGTACTACGCCCAGGAGTTCCGGCCCTTTATTCAGGACGGCAGTTTCATTATGGAGAAACGGGTACGGCGGACTTCACTCTGGGAGTTTCTCTGGGAAAAAATGTGACCGGTCTCAGCTGCGATGGAGAACAGCAGGTAGACGCGCGGCACCGATGATTCCGGCGTTACTGCCCAGTTCAGACAGGACAATTTCGAGCCGGCGACCCGAGAAGAGTGGTACCCGACTAAGCACAGTCCGGCTGGTTGCCTGAAGCAGGGGGCGCCCCAGACCGCTTACTCCACCACCGATTATTACCAGTTCCGGGTCGAGTAGCGCTACAGCACTGGCGATGCCCAGACCGAGATAGTGTCCGGTCTCCTCGATGACCTTCAGTGCCAATGGGTCGTTCTGACGGGCTGCCCGGTTGATCTTGCGTGTGTCAAGATCAGACAGGGAACGGTTGGTCATGGCGAACAGGAGGCTTGGCTGTTCGGAGCGTATATCGCTGAAAATTGTAAGCTGATTGCGGCTGTGTTTCACCCGGCGGGCTTGGGCTCGGAGTCGTATACGGCAGCGCTCGACTATGTACTCGGCACCAACATAGCGTTCAAGGCAGCCACGGTTGCCGCATCGGCACACCGGTCCATTGCCGAATATGGTGATGTGTCCGAGTTCAGCGGCGGCGTGGTTGGCTCCCAGCAGCATCCGTCCATCGCTGATGATTCCGGCACCCACCCCAGTACCCAGAGTCAGACAGAGAAGGTTGTTTGAACCCTGTCCGGCACCATGGAGCCACTCGCCCAGAGTGACGGCGTTCGCGTCATTGCTGCAGTAGACCGGTACTTCTAGGAGGTCGGTGAGGATTGCGCGCACAGGTGCACCGTGCCAGCCGGGCAGGTTGGGAGGTAGGCGTACGATACCTTCATGGTGATCAACCAGACCGGCGATACCGACTCCGGCAGAACTTGCGCGCTGCCCGCCGCAGAGTTTCTTGATGGTATCAGCGATCCGGACCAGTGTCCGGCGCGGACCGCGTTCGGGTTGGGTAGCGATAGTCCGTCGTCTTATTACCTTACCCCGCGAGTCGACGAGTCCCAGCTTGGTTCTGGTTCCGCCGATGTCAATGCCGATGGTGAAATCCGAGAACACCGCAGGGTCGGTTCCGGTAACCAAAATGATGCTATAGGCGTGAGTTTTCGTAGAGGTTGGTGAGGAGCGCAATGTAGGCGGGGCCAGGAACACAGCCGCGGCGGGACATCATCTGCCGACAGGTATAGAGTATATCCTCGAGCCGCTGGCGGCCGGTGTGGCCACGGCAGAAGGGTGGAATCTCCTTTGGCGACAATCCCGGTTCAAACCAGTTGGCGAAAGTACCTACTACTGTACCAGTATTCAGCAGGGTGCCGATGGCTGTCTTGGCATGGTCGCCGATGAAACAACCGGCCTTTAGCAGACCGGTGTCAATTGCAGACTCGCCGCGGAAGACTCGGATGATACCGTAGTCGTTACGGAGGTCAGAGTTGGTAGTC
>JBDRUL010000190.1:0-3652 GCA_039801305.1 Caldifarciminota bacterium
CAGAACACCGCGCCCGATTGGTTTGGAGGTTTATCAGTCCATATATTCATGGACATTGCCGTGGAACAAGGACATTGTGTTCTTTAAGCTTGATATCCGTAACCGAAGCGATGATACCCTGAGAGACTTGTACTTGGCTATCGGCGCCGACCCGGATGTGGGTAATGCAGCAGATGACCGCGCTGGGCTTTGTCTGGCGAAGTACGTATACAACCGCTACCCAAGTCCGACTGATTCTGCCTATGTGGATAACTTGGGTTATGTTTACAGCGAGGATGCAAGCCCGGCCGGGTTTGTAGGTTTTGATTTTCTACAGAGTCCTTTCTGGAAGGATGCAAATGGGAGGATGCGCGAGGTTGCTCCGCTCCCTGGAAACGACAGCATCTACCCAAATGGTTGTGATGACAACAGAAACGGACTGATCGATGAACCTTCCGAAGGTAAGCAGGTCGGGATGAGTGCGTTCAAGATATTCATTCTAGCAAACGACCCCAAGACTGATGGCGATCAGTACTTGGGAATGGCGGGGTGGGACTGGACGGAGAACCCGCCAGTGCGCGCACCGTACGACTCAATCGACCCCGCTCCTGAAGACAAGCGTTTTCTCCAAGCGACAGGGCCGGTCACGCTGGCGCCGAATGAGCTGACCACTGTGACTGTTGCTGTCATCGGAGCACGGGCAGACCGCACCGGCGACCCTTCTACTTGGCCTTACTATCTGGCGGTGGCGTCACGAGCTGCACAGCAAGCCTATGACAACAACTGGATAATGCCTGAGCCTCCGCCTTCACCAAATGTGACGACGATTCCGGGGGACGGTCGGGTGACACTAATATGGGATGACCTGCCAGAGCGCGCGGTTGACCGGTTCTTCCCGCTGTCACGGACTCTTCTTAATCCATTTTACATCGAGCAGGATTTTCAGGGCTACAAGGTCTATCGCAGCCGTACCGGTCAGCCTGGCGACTGGCAGTTGCTTGCCCAGTTTGACAGGCTTGATGGGTTGACTTTTGAGGATACAACCGTTGTTGAATCACTGCGTACCAAAGCAAAGGATGTCGGACTTGCCTACTGCTACGTGGACTCCAGTGACCTTCGCCTTGGATTCCCCTACTACTACGCAGTCACCGCTTTCGACATCAACTACGTTGGAGGGAGGAGAGACACAACGCCGGTGCGACCGCCGGATACCTTGAGTCTTGAGTCAGGTCTCTCCGCTGTGCGCGCTGTGCCAAGAACAACGCCGTATGCTTATGTGCCGCCGGGAAGTGATTGGACAATGGTGAGCGGTCATCCACGGTTGCAGCTACAGCTTGAGCCGTTCGCGGTGACGCCGTATGCGGTTGGCAACGACACTTTCTGTATTGTGTTTCAGAAACCTGCTTACGATGCGGCTAGGCGGCAGCCACGATACAGTTACTGCGTTCTCGACAACTCCGGAGACACAATTGTCCCGATGATCAGTTTCAATGCGGAGTTAGCTGGCAAGGCTGCTACTATAAGGACAGTGGCGACCGTGTTCGATTCCGTGATCGTTGATCTCTGTAAGCGCGGAGATGTGACCGTGGACACTGTCCGGGCATGGATGCCGGTGCTCCAGATTGGCGTGAAGCTGCGGATGGATTCGATACCTTACCAGTTCTATCGAGCAGTCGTCGTCGGCGGTTCGTATCCACAGGATTCAGTATTTCTGCGGAATGACGGGTCAGATAACAAGGGTCATTGGGCATACCGCGGTTCCAACTACAGGATTGTTTTCAAGCGACGCGGTAGTGCTTTGAGCGCTGATGTCTACGACTTGGACAACGGACTGACAGTTCCGTACCGGTATATGAAGTCGCTGACCGCATCTCAGTGGGCTGATTCCGCCGACGGCTGGTGTTTTCAGACAATCAATGATGCCGCGGAGACAATTGCGCCCGGGCAGACTAGGTTCATGTATGTTGCTGGAGCGAGGTTCCAGTTCCGTCGAAGCGGCAATCCAGTGCTGGATTCCGTCCTGCCAGCTGCAGGCGACACGTGGTACCTTTACACGCAGACGCTTTCCCCAGCACCATATTGTCCGGTATTCAGGGTTACATTTGCTGCAGCGACACAAGCAGACACTACCAGAGCTTTGAACGTGAAGGTTGTACCGAATCCCTATCTCGTGCGCAATGAGTGGGAGCGTCACAAGAACTTCCGCAAACTGAAGTTCATCAACCTGCCGGCTCATTGTAATATCTACATTTACAACCTTGCAGGTGACTTGGTCAGGGTTATACGCCACGATGAGACAAGACCGGATGTCGGCGGCGTTCCCGGTCAGTACGGAGGCGATGAGGACTGGGATCTACTGAACGAGCGACAGCAGAAACCTGCTCCGGGAGTGTATGTCTTTCACGTTGAGGCCGATGATGGCAAAGTACAAACGGGTAAGTTTGTTATTATCTTCTAGGGGGCGGACATGAGGACAGGTCGGGTCATCAGCGTGCCGTTTCGACGGAATCAGTCCGCAAGCATGTTTGCCGGTTTGCTGGTTATGATGCTGGTTCTGGCTCTGCCTGCTGAGGCTGCGTTTACGAAGATCGGCATGGCCGGACTGCCTTTTCTGAAAATTGGCGTTGGTCGTTGTACCGGCATGGGAGATGCCTTTGTTGCCGTTGCTGATGATGCCTCGGCGGCTTTCTGGAATCCGGCCGGGCTGGCTCTTGCCAGTCGGCGACAGATTGTTCTTAATCACATCGACTGGCTTGCTGATGTGAGCCATGAGTACGTTGCAGCAGTGGTGCCAACACATCTGGGGAACTGGGGTCTGTCGGTGACAGCGCTGAGTCTGGGGCAGTTCGAGGAGACGACGATCGGTGAGTACCAGGGGACAGGCCGCACCTTTAGCGGGACTGATTTGGCTTCGGGTATTTCCTACTCCCGGATGCTTACTGACAAACTGGCGTTCGGCGTGAGTGTCAAGGTAGTCTCTGAACAGATTGGCGACTACGTGGGGACGGCAGGCGTGGCCTTTGATTTCGGTATTCACTATAACACTGCTTGGCGAAACTTGCGACTAGCTATGGCGATGGCAAACTTCGGACCTGACTTGCGCTACACCGGCAACAAGCTGAATTTCACTCACGAGCCTGATTGGGAGTGGCCTTGGACTCGCGAGCCGATCCCTGCCACATACCTTACCGAGACTTTTCCGCTGCCGACGGTGTTCCGTTTTGGTTTAGCCTACGATGTTTTCAGTACGGAAGCTTCCCGCCTTCTCGCAGCTGTTGACTTAAACCACTTCAACGATGTGAACGAGAAACTGAACTTTGGTTTGGAGTACCGGTACGGGGCTTTCTCCCTACGTGGGGGGTATGTACTTAACGTGGATCCTGCCTACGCGAAGCGAGTCGGCTGGTCCTCTGGTCTTTCGGCTGGGACAGGGCTGGCGTTCAGACCGGCAGGAGCTTTTGACGTCGGCTTCGATTATAGCTACCGTAATCTGGGCCGGCTGGGAATGTCGCACCGTGTGACGCTTACTGTCGGGTTCTAGTCGGCGATTAACGGGATTTCACCGAGTGCTGACTGTGAAACCTTCTAAAGGGACCATGAGGTACCTCGTCAACACTGCAGATGAGAAGTCACGACGGAGATTCTGTCCACGGCTAATTTTGGTGGCACTCTT
>JBDRUL010000191.1:0-3649 GCA_039801305.1 Caldifarciminota bacterium
GCCGCCGAATTCAAACGCAGTTGAAGCGTCTTCAGCCTGCCGGTTCATACCCTCCAGCATCCCCTGTCCGAATATGATAGCGAAGAATGCGAAAGAGAGCGCAACTGCATTCAGCCATGTCCGGATGCCGGCACCAAGAAGATTGCGTATCGCCAGCCGGAGCACTGTCACGCTGATCTTCAGGCGGGCTGCTGCGGGTTGTCTTCGATCACTGTCCCGTCGGACAGAACAATGCGGCGGCGGAGGTAGCGGACTACTTTTTCGTCGTGGGTTGAGAAGATAAAGGTCGTTCCCAGATTCCGATTGAGCTCGACCATCGTGGCTAGAATTCTGTGCGAGTTGTCGGCATCGAGATTGGCAGTTGGCTCATCTGCCAGCACTATCTGCGGTTGTTTTACCACCGCCCGGGCAATGGCAATACGTTGACACTCACCACCTGAAAGTTGGGCAGGTCTCGACCGGGCGCGGTCAGCCAGCCCGACCCATTCCAGAGCAGCCATCACCCGTCGCCGACGTTCTGACGGCGAGAATCCGAGCAGCAGGAGGGGGAATTCGACGTTCTCAAAGGCAGTGTAGACTGGCAGGAGGTTGAAGGTCTGAAAGATGAAACCTATCTGTTGGCGGCGCAGAGCTGCTGCCTCACGCGCCGAGAGCTTGGTTACGTCCTGACCGAGCACCAGTGCTGTACCGGCGCTGGGTGTATCCAGAGTGCCGATGATATTCAGCAGAGTAGTCTTGCCCGAGCCGGATGGGCCAACCAGTCCGCTGAACTCACCACGGCAGAACTGGAGATTGACATTCTTGAGAGCGACCAGTTCGTGCTGCCCCAGCTGGTAGCTCTTGAACAGTCCCCGGGTTTCGACAACGATGCCATTGTTGTTCATTGGAGTGTGTTCAGTGATTAAATGCAATCATGAATTGTAGGCCGGTTTGAGCAGGATTGCTACTCCCGCTGCCGGCAATGGAAAAGAGCCAGTTGTCGAGCTGCCGCTGCCACGTCAGATAGCCTTGCTGCCGGTGATTACTCCAGTCAGTAAGTACGACGATGCGGACGTTGTCGAGCAGACTCAGAGGGTAGTCAGCCATGCCGGCAGTAGTATGCGACCAGCCCGATGGCTCGGCGCGTACCAGGTGTTCAAAGAGAACTGCCAAACCGTTGCCGATAGCAAAGGTGTAGTTAAGACCCACTGCAGTTGCGCTGTTCCAGTTGGGCATGATGACCTGTTCCGACCTGAAGGTGTACGTCGCTTCTGCCCACATTCCGATTCCCACGTCTATTTTGGCATCGAAACCGATGCGGTTCTCTGCCTGCATACCAGCCGTCTCGATGATATGACCAGGGTCTTTGTCGGATGCACACAGGTGGTGGAAGGTGAGGGCGGCTTCACCTTGCGGCAGAGGTAGTTCTGACCGGCCGCCAAACTGGAAGCGGGGGCTACGAAGGGCGGGCAGGTTCCAGGCAACTGGTCCGTTTGTATCGATCAGCGTCCACGTCCAGATGGCGGTGTTGCCCCAGGGCCAGAGGCGCAGTAGCAGTCCCCACACACCGTCGGTGAAAGCGAGCGGGTCAGCAGGGTCGAGCTGGTCAAACCATTGGAGCGGACGGAGCAACGTTGCGGAGCCAAAGTTGACCTGCTGCAACCCAGCCCGGATATCGAACAGGTTTCCAGCAAGCCACAGCATGGCGCGGTGGGCTTTGGTAGTGGCGTCGAACTGCGTACTTTTCGAAGAGGAGCGTTCGACCTTGAGCTGGCCAAGAGCGGTAGTTCCAAAGCCGGCTTTGAGTTCATGGCTGACTGGTAATTCAAGGAGAACCTCTGGCAGGTACCGGCAGGCTGACCAGCTCTGCCAGTTCTGCCGGCTCCAAGAGGCGGTGCCCACGAGCGATGCCTGACCGCTGAATTCGAACCGGGCTGCAATCAGATGGGTCAGGAGCCCGGGGATGAGACTGATTGCCTTACTGCTTGAGTGCCAGGCGCCTAGTGCCATCCGTTCCCTACCGGGCGATTCCAGGTTCAACCGGGCGGTTGGCAGCGGCGAGCAGGCTACGGGCTATGGCAGCATAAGGGGTTGCCGGGAAGTTGAGAATCAGGTCTTCAAGAGTCTGACGGTACCGGGTCAGATTGTTGAGGTCGTCGCGCCAGATGTCTGCCTGTTCGAGCTGGAGACGTGGTTTGAACTGCCGGCTAAGAGACCGTGCCAATGCCGAGTCAAGCAGTGCCAAAGCCTGCTGTGCCTGTCGCTGCTGCCGGAGAAGCCGCGCAAGCAGCAGATATGCCTGAATTGCCACCGGGTCATCACCCCGTGCCAGTTGACTGGCTTTCTGCCGGGCAGCCTGGTGATGTCCGGTCTCGTAGTCGAGCATTGCCTGGCTGAGCATCGTCGAGCGGTCACCGGCGAGCGTCAGCATTGTCAGCTCCAGTCCATCGTTTACGAGGAAGCTTGAGGGGAATCTGGCCGAAAGGGTGCTCACGTATTCTGTACAGGTGTCAAACTGACCGCGGAGAAAAGCGAGTCTGGCTTTGAACAGCAGAGTCTGGTCTGTATCACGACGGACGCGCTGGATTGTCTGATAGGCGCTGTCCGGGCTACCGAGGTTCAGCAGCACGGTTGCCAGCCCGAGGAGCGCGGGCGTATCGTCGGGTCGTCTCTTCAGAACCCGGCGATAGGCAGCTGCTGCCGCCTCAAGATTGGCATTCTCCTGCAGGAGGACGGCGAGTTCAAATGTTGCTGCCGGACCCGAGTCGAGCGCAAGGGCGGCGATGGCTTCGTTTGGCCTGTTCAGCTGACGCAAGACTCGACCCCGGTCGGCGTGCACCCCCAGTTCCTGATAGATTGCCAGTGCAAAGTGCAGAGCAGCTCTTGTCTCGGCATCACGTCCGACCTGATAAAGTTCCTGCTTTGCGAGATGCCTCTTGAGCAGGCGGACAGCTTCTGTTTCCCTTCCGGCACCGGCAAGGACAGAGGCCTGGGCGCGGGCACGACAAGCCGGGTCCTGTATCCGGTCGAGTGCCGCAACAAGCCGGCGCGGATCGGCTCTGCTGCCGTAGGCAAAGAGACGATCGCTGTAAGATGGCAGCAGCATAGGCTCAAGGTCGACCAGAGTCGCTATCTGCTCGGTTGCCAGAACCGGCTGGTTGGTCTGATCCAACAGCTGAAAGAGCAGGTCAGCAGCCGTATGACGGCTAGCTGCGTCTGGAGCTGAGAATGAATTGAGATACCCGATTGCCGCGTTAACTTCGCCACCCTGCCGGAGGATCTTGGCGAGGTCTATTGTCCTCTGTGGCCAGCGCCGGTTGAAGGAGCGTGCCCGCACCAGCGCCTCTGTCCGACGGCCGGATCCGAGAAGTCCGGCGATCCGTCCGAGTCCGAACACTGCCATATCCGGGAACAGTTCCTCAAGGTTCTGGCTGATTAGTGCCAGTGTGTCGGCTTGGGCAGGCCGGTTGCTCAAGCGGATGAGAGCCCAGAATGAGAGTGTGTCAGCCGGATTTCTCTCTACGACGGAAAGGTACTCCCGCCAGGCGGCGTCCAGCAGCCCGGCCTGTTCAAGAGCGCGCGCGTTGTGAAAGGATTGGCCCAGCGTGATTGATAACAGAAGAAGACCGGAAGGCAGGAGACGTTCAGCTTTGATGTGGAGGCGCGGGTG
>JBDRUL010000192.1:0-3638 GCA_039801305.1 Caldifarciminota bacterium
GGCGGCTATCACGAAGAAGATGAATCTTTTCATACTGTCCTCCTACATTGTCACAATCCCAACGAGGCGAAGCAAAGCGACGACCCAGACGAAGGCGGCGCCGACAATACAGCCGGTGACAACTCCCCATTTGCCTCATGGATTGGACGTGAACCTACTGGAGCTACGGCACAAAAGCAGAGCAGTAGCCCTATCGCTATCTGCATGTTCATCTTGCCTCCTATCGGTGGCAGCTTACGTGTTTGCCCTGCTCCCGTCAATAGCAAGGAAATTCGCAAGGACATTGATCGCTGTCAGTTCGATGTGCCCTGCCGGCAGGGCCTAAGTTTAGGCACGGAAGTTACTCAACGATTACCTTGGCGGCTGACTTTAGGGGCGAGACGGCAGATGCTGGGTGGATGAAGTAGACTCCGGGCGCGAGGGAAGAGACGTCGTTTGGGCCGGGGAAGAGGTCAAGCACCTTGCGGCCGGTGATGTCGAGGAGGACAACACCGGAGCTCAGATCGCAGGATGCCGAAGGCAGACTGAGTACGTTACGGGCAATGGTAGCGCCGCGATACCTCGTGTGGACTTCGGCGTTCGGTGTCTCCTCTACCGCCCCGCCGCTGTCGCGCAGGACCGAGATGTTTGAGCTGCCCTTGTTCAGGACGAAAACGCGATTGTACGTTGGATTCCAAGCAAAGCCGACCGGCTGGTCACCGACACCGATGGTCCGCAGTACCGCATTGTTGTTGGCATCGAAGATTGTTACATTGTTGTCATATGTGTTGGCGCAGTAAACCTTGCGATTGAGCGGGTTGTAGAACAACGCGGCAGGGCGAAACCCTACAGAAACCGTGGCGATGACCAAATCCGAGATGCAGTCGATCACAGATACTGTGCTATCGTATTCGTTGGCGCAGTACGCGCGGTTGTGGTCCGGACTATACGCCATTCCGTGCGGTTGCCTTCCCACCACGATGTTAGCGATGAGCGAGTCAGATGAGCCGCTAATTACTGCTACGCCGCCGGAGTGTGAACAGTAGACCTTGTTGCTGACAGAGCTGTAGCAAAAACCATGAGGTCTCCCCTGGTACATGAACCGATGGGAGGCGCGTAGCTGGTTGCTGGCGCAGTCAATGACCCTAATTCTGCAATCTATCAGTGCATCGTCAACACCGTAGAGCTTGTTGGCAGCCGGGTTGAAGCAGAAGTATGCCGGTGCAGCTCCGACGACCATCGGGATGCTGGCGATGATCTGATTCGTGGCACCGTCCACGACCATGATCTGGCCGTCGCCAGAGCAGTATACCCGATTCGAGATAGGGCTATAGCCGACGGCGCTGCCGCCGGCACCTCCGACCCGCGCCACGAGCCGGTTCGAAGTGCCATCAATCACGATCAGGCTGTCAAACCAGGTATTTACCCCGTAGACACAATTGCTCGTCGCACCGAAGCAGATGTCGCCACGAATGCGGAATGTCCCAAGTCCGGTTTGTACCGTTGTGATGACCTGATTCGTGCTACCGTCCACGATAGTCACGCTGCCATCCGCAGCATTTGCCGTGTAGAGCTTGGTCCCGGTGAGATTGCTAGAGATGACCGTCGGTCGGGCGCCCAACAGGAGGGTGACGAGTTCCTGGCTCAGGGCGGCATCAATTACCGACAGGGAGTTGTCTTGATAATTGGCGCTGTAGACCTTACGTTGCACGGGATTGAAGCACAACTTCTTCGGCTCGTCGCCGGCAATTGGTATCTCGGCGACGAGTGAATCGGTCGCGCCGCTGACTACCGCGATGAGGTCGCCACCACCAACCGCACAGTAGAGGAGGTTGGTACTGGAGTCATAGCACATCCCATACGCGTCAGAATCAAAAAATAGGTAGCTGGTCACAAGCTCGCGTGTGCAGTCGTAGACCAGCAGGCCACAATCGTCCTTGTCGGTTGTGTACATCTTGTTGCTGACTAGGTTGTAGCAGAGGTCCTGAGATTCCTCGGCAACATTGTACGAAGTCCGGAATCGATTCGTCGCGCAGTCAACTACCACGACACTATGGTTGTATCCGTAGAGGAAGAACATACGGTTGTTAACCGAGTTGTAGCAGACATCTACGATATTCTCACCATCAAGTATCAGCGTTGTGTCAACCTGATTGGTGGCTGCGTTGATGACGGCAACGCCACTGTCCAGGCTGGCACAGTAGACGCAGTTGTTGGTTGGGTTGTAGCAAAGCACGCTGGGGCCTTGATGGGTCACTGGTATCGTCGTCACAACCTGGTTGGTTGCGCCGTCAATCACGGTCACATTGTCGGGTAGGAAGTTCGCGCAGTAGATGCGGTTGCTCACCGGGCTGTAGCAGAGCGAGACTGGCCATTCTCCGGTCGGCACGGTGGCAAGGACCTGATGGGTTGCACCGTCAATTACAGTTACGCTGGCGCTACCATAGTTCGCGCAGTAGATGCGGTTGTTCTGTGAGTTGTAGCAGAGCGCCCTCACGTCGGCACCGACCGGGACCATAGCGATCTTCTGGTTTGTCGCGCCGTCCACTACGATGACGCAATTTCCCGTGCCGGCGACCCATATCGTGTTATTGGTTGGGTTATAGACCAGCGCTCTAGGACAGTCAATACCGGAGAACTCATCAGGAACCTGGATTGTTGTCTCCAGCCACTGCGCAGTGGCCGCAGCATAGAACAAACAACAGATGGCAAGCAGCCTCATAATCTCCTCCTACTTGGTCACAATAACTCTGCGAGCAAAGCGGTAAGTGCTGGCAACAGACGGACGGACAAAGTAAACTCCGGGCGCGACGCCGGAGAGGATGTTGGGGCCGAGCGCAAGGTCGAGCACCTTACGGCCGGTGGCATCGAGCAGGGCGATTGGAAATTGCAAGTTACAAGATGCAAACTGCAAATTGAGGGTGTTGGTGACGATGGTCGGGCCGCGCTGCCCCCCCGGGTTTCGGGGTTGGACTGATTCCTTGACTGCCGGACGCACGGAGTCGCGCACCACCCAGATTACGTTGCGGTTGTAGGCTGCAAGGTACATCCGGTCTTCATCCGGATTCCAGCATGCAGCCATCACTCCCGGTGCCAAACGCAGCTCGGCGATGGTCGTGTCGGTCTCGCAGCTGACCACAAAATGGAGCGAGTCATTACGATCCAAGCAATAGACCTTGCGATTGTTTGCATCGTAAGCGAGGACCGGCAGGGCGTTTCCGGAAGGGAACATCTGCCAGCCACCAATCACCGAGTCGGTGGCGCAGTTCACTATCGCGAACCAGCCGGTGAGACCCGAGCAATAGATATGATCAGCAGTGGTATCAAGGACCATTGCGTTCGGCAATCCGCCCAGCCCGGTGTAGATGGAACGCACAAGCGAGTCACTGGCGGGATCATAAATATGGAGAGTGTGTGAGCCCAGAGTGAGGCAGTAGAGCTTACTGTACCGGGCGTTGTAGCAGAGGTCTACCGGCCGGTAACCGACGATGGTGATGGTTCGCAGAACAGCATCCCGCTGGACCACAGTGATACTGGACGGCGGGTAGGGATAGCCCTCGTTGAGACAGTAGAGACGGTTCAACTCGGGAATATGGAACAGGTGGTACTCACGTTGCCCGATCGGCAGGACCGTCACCAGCCTGTCGGTCGTTATGTCA
>JBDRUL010000193.1:0-3598 GCA_039801305.1 Caldifarciminota bacterium
CCTTCTCTGCAATCAACTTGCCGACCGCCCGCGCCATCTCGATCTTCTTCAATTTCCTCTGCCTGAGCTCACGGGATAGCGACGAAGCACCGGTCAACACCCTGCCGGTCGAGTCGTCAATCAGCTGCACCGAGATATTTGCATTGCTCCGGTGAACGCAGAGGCGCGGTCGCTCTGTGCTTCCTGCTGTCCGATGCCGCAGACTCAGGTGGCGTCTCTTTCTCCTATCGCGAATCATTCCGGTAAGAGTATTGAGAAATCACGCACTGTCAAGAATCCCGGTTCAAGCAAGAGCATCTGCCAGTATCCGCAGAATCAGCTCATCGTAGGAGATTCCGGCATGGTTCGCCTGTGCGGGTAGGTCAGAAAGCTCGGTCAGCCCGGGCAGGGTATTCATCTCCAGAAAGAACGGATTGCCGTCCCGCACTATCAGGTCTGCCCGTGAGAAACCACGGCAACCCAGCCCCTGATGCGCCCGCAGTGCAAGTCTCTTGACCTTCTCGGTAGTCTCTCCATCGAGCCGGGCAGGAAGCACAAACTCGGTCTCGCCGCGGGTATACTTCGCATGATAGTCGTAGAACCTGCGGCGCTTGGGAACCAGCTCAAGCACCGGCAGCACCTGATCACCGACAATGCCCACTGTGGCAATCATACCGGCAACGAACGGCTCTAGTAGGATATCGCCAAAACCCCGGCGTACCCGCTCACACCGTTCCTTCGCGCTCCGCCGGCCCTCCAGCAGCTCAATTCCGACACTCGAACCTTCTGCCCGTGGCTTGGCGATCATCGGGTATCCGAACCGCTGCTCAGCCTCCAACAGCATCTCAGCGATATTATCGCTGGTTCTGATGAGTACGAACTCCGGTGTCGGCACGCCCAACTCCCGCAGCACCATCTTGGTGAACACCTTGTCCATACATATCGCTGAAGCCGTCACCCCGGAACCGGTGTAGGGTATACCGAGCAACTCCAGATACCCCTGAATCGTCCCGTCTTCGCCAGGCCGCCCGTGCAGTATCACAAACGCCAGATCTATCTCCGCTCCTCTTATCTGCTCTGCAAACTGGCGGGTTACATCGATGCCGACAGCATCAAATCCCTGAGCCTCCAGAGACTCAAGCACACGCCTGCCGCTCAAGAGCGATATCTCCCGCTCGCTCGACCAGCCGCCCATCAGCACTCCAATCCTGCGTTTGCACAGACGGCGGAAGATCTCGCTTCTGGTCAGTCCGGCATATCTCGTAGACCTTCTGGCTGATTCTACCATCGTCCTGTCTTCAGGTACTCATCCATCGACTTGGCGGCAATCCTGCCTGCACCCATTGCCAGAATCACCGTGGCCGCACCGGTGACTATGTCGCCGCCGGCAAACACGCCCTTCTTCGTGGTACGACCGGTCTCAGGATCAACAACCAGCGTTCCCCGCTTGGTCACGTCCAAGCCAGGCGTTGTCTGGGGAATCAGCGGATTCGGGCTGTTCCCTATCGCCACTACCACCGTGTCCACCGGAATCCTGAATTCGCTCCCCTTGATCGGCACCGGTCTGGGCCTGCCGCTTGCATCCGGCTCGCCCAGCTCCATCCGCAGACACTCGAGCTCCTTTATCCATCCCCGCTCATCGCTGATGTAGCGCACCGGATTGGTCAGGAACAGGAACTCGATCCCCTCCTCTTCAGCATGGTGGATTTCGGCAGCGCGTGCCGGCATCTCGTCGCGGGAGCGCCGGTACACGATCATCGACTTCTCAGCGCCGAGCCGCAGCGCTGTCCGCGCTGCATCCATCGCCACATTGCCGCCACCGATTGTTGCCACCCGCTTCCCGCGCACAATCGGTGTGTCGAACTCCGGAAACCGGTAAGCCTTCATCAGGTTCGATCTGGTAAGGTACTCATTTGCTGAATAGACGCCGATGGCGTTCTCACCCGGCAGGTTCATAAACCAGGGTAGACCGGCACCGGTGCCGATGAAGACAGCATCAAACTCCGTCAACAGCTCATCGACTGTTCTTATCTTGCCGATGACCGAATTCAGCCGCAGCTCCACGCCCATCGAGCACACAAAGTTCACCTCACGCTGAACTATCGCCTTGGGCAGCCGGAACTCCGGAATACCGTACATCAGCACCCCGCCGGGCTTGTGCAGAGCCTCGAATATTGTCACCTTATGCCCCAGCTTAGCCATATCACCGGCAACCGTCAGTCCTGCCGGACCAGAACCCACCACTGCCACCTTCTTGCCGGTAGGCGGCAGCATCTCGCACATCACGCACTCCTGCTGCTCCGCTTCCCAGTCGGCAATGAAGCGCTCAAGATTACCGATTGCCACCGGCTCCATCTTCCTGCCAAGTACGCACTTTCCCTCGCACTGCGTCTCCTGCGGACAGACCCTGCCGCATATTGCCGGCAGCACATTGGTCCGCTTCATCACCTTCATCGCCTCCAGGAAATTTCCTGCGGCGATGTGCCGGATGAAACCCGGTATGTCCACATTCACCGGGCACCCATCCACGCAGCTCGGCTTCTTGCACTGCAGACAACGCTCTGCTTCAGCTTTCGCCTCTTCTGCCGAATAGCCGAACGGAACCTCATCAAAATTGCTGGCGCGCGCCCTCGGGTCCTGCTCCCGCATCTTCACTCTGGTCGGGCTCACCTTAGCCATGGCAGCCTCCCTTGCCGCAGCAGCCTAACTGGCGGGCTTTCTCAAAGAGCTCCAGCGACAGCTTCTCTTCCGGCAGATATGACTTCAGCCGGGCAATCAGCAGGTCGAAGTCAACCTTGTGTCCATCGAACTCAGGACCATCCACGCAGGCAAACTTCGTCTCGCCGCCAACCTCAACCCGGCAGACGCCACACATACCAGTAGCATCCAGCATTATCGGGTTCAGACTCACAACCGTGGGGATGCGGTGTGGCTCAGTCAGCTTTGCGACCATCTTCATCATTATGACCGGACCCACGGCAAACACCCGATCGATCTTCTCTCCCCGATCGATGACACGCTGCAACATATCGGTCACAAACCCCTTGTTGCCATTGGAGCCGTCATCAGTTGCCACGATCAGTTCGTCCGAAACCCGTGCCATCTCATCCGCCATCAGAATCAGGTCACGATTGCGGAATCCGATGATGGAAATCACGCGGTTACCTGCCTCGCGCAGTGCCCGTGCCACCGGGTATATCTCCGGAGTTCCCACGCCGCCGCCGACGCAGACCACGGTGCCGAACTTCTCGATGTGTGAAGGCTGACCCAGCGGTCCTATGAGATCCAGAATCTCATCGCCCTCGCTCAGGGTTCCGAGAAGCTTTGTAGACTTCCCCACCTCCTGAAACACGATCACAAGTATGCCCCTGTCCGGAACCGTGTCTGCAACCGTCAGGGGTATCCGCTCGCCCTGTTCATTTACGCGCAGAACGACGAACTGACCGGGCTTTGCCTTACGCGCTATCTCCGGCGCGTCTATGTCAAACCGTTTGATACCGGGTGCCAGAACCCGCTTACACAGAATCCTGTTCGTATGTCCTCCCTGAGTTCAGTGCTATTCTGACTGCGTTGTCCGAATTATCCTCCCGGCGCCAGTACTATCAGTGCGACTCTCGCC
>JBDRUL010000194.1:0-3579 GCA_039801305.1 Caldifarciminota bacterium
CGTCCGGACCGATCACGTCTCTGGCCAGTACCTGTCCCAGCGCCAGCCGTTTCTCCTCTGTCTTGAAGAGCGCTGTCATCAGCTCTTCGTGCGTGTAGCCGATAGCGCGCATGAAGGTGGCAGCTGAAATCCTCCGTCTTCTGTCCAGAAGAACAACCATGGTGTCATGCTTGTCAACCACCAGCTCAAACCACGCCCCGCGCATCGGTACCAGCAGAGCTGAGAACTCCGACTCGTCGCGCGAGAAATAGACTCCGGGTGAACGGTGAAGCTGACTCACTACCACCCGCTCCACTCCGTTGATGACGAAGGTGGCACTTGGTGTCATCCACGGCAGGTCGCAGAAATAGACCTCCTGTTCAACTCTCTCCCTTATTTTGTCAGCGTCCTTGCCGAACCCGCGCTTGATGACACGGAAAGTCACCTTCAGCGGCCTCGAGTAGTTGACCCCCTTGGCAATTGCCTCTTCCGCGGTGTACTTCGGTTCCCCGAAGGTGTACCCCACATACTCTAGACGGAAGTTCTTGTGCTCATCATCAATCGGGAATGTTTCGCGCAGCACCCCCTCGAGCCCCCGCGGCTTCCTCTGATCGGGGCTGACCCCATCCTGCACAAACTCAAAGAAGGAGTCAAGCTGCAGCGAAAGCAGATTCGGTATCTCGAGAAAGCTGCCGGCCTTAGAGAAGTCCTTCTGCCTTATCCCCACTCGACCTCCAATCTGGAGCTTCCCGACGGCGCATTACTCAGCGTGAATCCGTTCACTGCTGAGTCTTCACTGTTCGTTCCGCAAGAGCAATAACCAGCCCCTCACTTGATCTCGACCTTGGCCCCGACTTCCTCGAGTTTCGCCTTCAACTTCTCTGCCTCTTCCTTGGTCGCGTTCTCCTTGATGGTGCTAGGTGTCTTATCGATAATCTCCTTGGCTTCCTTCAGACCGAGCTGAGTGAGCGCCCGCAGCTCCTTGAGCACCTGAATCTTCTTGTCGCCGACCGAGACCAGCGTAACCACGAACTCGGTCTTCTCCTCGGCCTCTGGAGCCGCTGCTGCCGGCGCACCACCGGCACTCGGCGCCGCCGCTACTACGGCCGGTGCCGTGACCCCGAACTTCTCCTTCAGAGTCTTCACCAGTGCTGCCAGTTCAGTGACAGTCAGACCCTCTATCGCTTCCACAATCTGCTCAACCTTACTGTCTGCCATTACTCCTCCTGATTATCGCAAACCCTCTTACAGGCTAGAAGCAGCAATTCCTACTCAAACCGCCGCAGCCGGCGCTGCCTTCTTCTCCTCAATCGCACTCAGCACATAAGCCAGCTCGGCAATAATCCCGTCCAGAACAAAAACCAGACCGGCAATCGTTCCCTGCAGAACACCCACGCACTCCGCCCGCAGCTCCGCAATTCCGGGCAGCGACGCGATAGCGTCGAAGTCCGCCGCCGGATGAAGAGCGCCGTCAAGATAGATGCCCTTCACCTTCAGGCCGGGCAGCCGCCGCACTGTTTCGCGCAGCAGACGCGCCGGGGCAACCGGATCGGCCGACGCAAAGACAATGGCAGTCGGTCCCTTGAGCATACCCGCAAACTCGCCGCTCAACCCCGCCGCTGCCAGAGCGCGCAAGGCGATCCGGTTCTTGACAACGCGCATCCCCACTCCCTGTTCTCGCAGACGCCGCCGCAATTCCGTAGTGTCGTTCGCACCAACTCCGGTGAAACTCAAAAAGTAGAGCGCGGACGACGCACTCAGCTGCGCCGTGAGCGCATCAACCACCTTTGTCTTTTCACTCCTGAGCACCCTACGCCTCCTTGCGCACCGTCTCGGTGAACTCGCGCGGATCGATCCTGACACCCGGCCCCATCGTAGACGAAACTGTCACCGTCCGCAGAAACTGTCCCTTGGCTGTTGACGGACGCAACCGTACCAGCTCGGTGACAAAAGCCCGGATGTTCTCCGCCAGCTTCTCTGCCGGGAACGATGCCTTGCCCACCAGCGCGTGCACATTGCCGGTCTTGTCGGTACGGAACTTTATCCTTCCGGCTTTCAATGCCCTGACCGTTGATCCCACCTCAAAGGTCACGGTCTGGGTCTTGGGCGATGGCATCAGTCCCTTGGGACCGAGTACCTTGCCCAGTCTGCCGACCAGTGACATCGTATCCGGCGTCGCCACCGCCACGTCGAAATCTGTCCAGCCGCCCGAAATCTTCTCAATCAAATCTTCCAGTCCCACATAGTCCGCACCGGCGGCGCGTGCCTCGTCCTGCTTCTCTCCCCGACAGAAAACCAGTACCCGCACCGCCTTGCCGCTGCCGTGCGGCAGCTCAACTGTTCCTGAAACCAGCTGATCAGACTTCTTCGGGTCGATGCCGAGCTTGACCGCCACGTCCACCGATTCGTCAAACTTCGCCGTAGCGTTCTCCTTGACCAGCTGCACTGCTGCCGCCAGCGGCCGCAGCTGCCGATCAACCTTTGAACGTAGACCCTGATACCGCCTGCTGTGACGCCGCACGTTCACTCCTCCACCGCCAGCCCCATTGAGCGGGCAGTACCGCGGATAATCCGCATCGCGTGCTCAAGGTCGCTGGCGTTCAGGTCGCGCATCTTCTTCTGCGCAATCTCACGAATCGCCTGCTTTGAGACCGTACCCACCGAAACGCGATTCGGCTCACTCGAGCCCTTGGCCAGCCCGGCTGCCTGCTTGAGAAGCACCGATGCCGGCGGGCTCTTGGTGATGAAGCTAAACTTACGGTCCGAGTATATTGTAATCACCACCGGAATCAGCATCCCGGCCGGCTCCTTGCGGGTGGCCTCATTGAACGCCTTGATGAATTCGCCGATGTTCACTCCGTGCTGCCCCAGAGCGGGTCCCACGGGCGGTGCCGCAGTCGCCTGCCCCGCCGGAATCTGAAGTTTCACAACGGCTGCCACCTTCTTGGTCATAATCGCTCCTTCTGACTAAATCGGCTGAACATCCAGAAAGTCGAGGTCGATAGGAGTAGGTCTGCCGAAAATTGTCACCACAACCTTCACCCGTCGGCGTTCAGCCATAATCTCATCCACGCTGCCGGTAAATCCGGCAAACGGCCCCTTCGTCACCTTCACCATCTCACCCTTCTCAAATGGCGCTTCCGGCTCCAGACGGTCGCGACCGCGCTCGATCTGGTCGAGTATCGCCGCCACCTCCTCATCGGTCAGCGGCAGCGGCTCCTTGCCCCCAAGGATGTGTGTCACCCCGGGAACTGAGGTCACCAGCTGCAGTGTCTTCTCTTCCGGCTCCATCTCAACGATGATATAGCCGGGGTACAGCTGCCGCTCCTGCGCCACCATCTTCGACTTGCGCACACGCGCAACCCGTTCTGAAGGGACCACCACGCGACCGAACTTCTCCTTGAGTTCGCTGACTTCTATCGCCTTTTCCAGCAGCTCCTTCACCCGTCGCTCACGACCGGTGTAGGTGTGCACCACGTAGAACTTCATTATCTGCCTGCCGTCCTAACGTGGCAGCACCAGCTTCAGCAGGTTCGAGAAGATGAAATCGAATAGAAAGACGAACCCTGCCAGCACCGACGAGAAGACGATTACAACCAC
>JBDRUL010000195.1:0-3564 GCA_039801305.1 Caldifarciminota bacterium
AACGCTACGACCCCTGGACAGGCCGCGTCCTTACAGCTGCTGAAACAGAACTTGACACGGTAGTACTGCGGCAGATTGCTGACCTGACTGGCGGCAAGTTCTTCCTTGCAACCGATGCCGAAGGACTGCGCCGTGTCTATGACGAAATCGACCGGCTTCAACCGACGACGTTCCGTGCGCGGCGCTACACCGTCTACAACGAACTCGCCGGTCTGCCACTCACCCTGGCATTGCTGCTGCTCCTTGGTGGTATGGTACTTTCTGAAACAGTGCTACGGCGACTACCCTAGGAGGAAGTCATGATAAGGTGGGCGGAACCGAAGTTCCTCTGGCTTCTTCTTCTCGTTCCTGCCGGACTGGTATTCAGCCTTGTACGCCAGCGCCTGCGCTTGCGTCTGTTGGGCAAGGCTATCGATCCGCCTCTTGTTCCCCACCTGACCCAGAGTCTCTCGACCCGGCTCACCCTGCTCAAGTCTATACTACTGATGGCTGGCTACACCTTGGTTGTCATTGCCGCTGCTCGACCACTCTGGGGCGAAAAGATGCAGGAATTTCGCGGCCGGGGAATTGAAGTCGTAATAGCACTGGATGCGTCAAAGTCGATGCTGGCGCAGGATGTCCGACCAAACCGGCTTGAGCGGGCAAAGGCAGAGCTTGCTGTCTTGCTAGATGAGCTTGCCGGAAATGCAGTAGGTATTGTCGCCTTTGCCGGCGACGCCCGGCTCATGTGTCCTCTCACGACCGATATTGACGCAGCCAAGCTCTTCTTGGACATCATCAGCCCGGAGTTGATGCCCCTGCCGGGAACCGATTTCGGCGAAGCAATAGACGTCGGTCTGTCCCTTTTCTCGGAAGGCAGTGCTTCCAAAGCCATCATTCTTGTAACCGACGGCGACGACCTGGGCGAACATACCCCCCAGTCAGTTCAGCGGGCAGCTGCCGCCGGCGTCCGCATCTATCCAGTTGCTTTCTCCACCATCGAAGGCGCGCCCGTTCCCGAATCCAGCAGCACTGGTCAGGTCTACAAGAAAGACCGCGCCGGTAACCTGGTGGTCTCGCGCATGAACGAGCGCGAGCTGATCATGATTGCCCAGGCAACAGAGGGACGCTTCCTGCGGATGGAGGGCTACTCTGCTCAGACCCTGATAGCCGAGCTCGACCGACTGCGTAAACAGGAACTGGGCAGCAGCAGCTTCTCTGAGCTGGTTGAAAGGTATCAGCCCTTCCTTATGATTGGCTTTGTGCTGACGCTCGCCGGTCTGGCACTGCCCAACAGAGTCGGCCGCTGGATAGTAATCAGACCAGAAGAGCATATCCCCCATGCGTAGTTACTCGAGATATCTCATATTGGTAGCTCTTATGATGCTGGCTGGTGCAACTGTTCGGGCTGCGGACGTATCCAGCCTGCTCCGTCAGGGCAACGGACTGTTCGCCCGTGGCAAGTTCGACGAGGCGCTCGGAGTCTATCAGCGGGCAGAAGTACTCAGGCCTGACGACCTGCGCATACACTACAACATCGGCAACACCCTGTTCCGGCTGAACCGACATGAGGAAGCCATCTCTGAGCTGACGCTCGCTGCAGTAGACAAGAATCCTGTCCGGCGCGCCAATGCCCTGTACAACATCGGCAATGTCCAGTACCGGCGCAACCGGCTCGACGAGGCCATCAACGCCTACCGGCTCGCCCTGATCGCCAATCCCGCTGACCTGCAGGCAAAGCAGAATCTGGAGTTCTGCCTGAAGAAGAAGCGTGAACAGGAGCAACAACAGAACCAGCAGAATCAACAGCAACAACAGCAGCAAAACGAACAGCAACAACAACCCCAGTCCCAACGTTCAGAAATGGATCGGCAGCAGGCGGAAAGAATACTCGAACAGATTCAGAACCAGGAGCGCCGTACCCAGCGTGATGCCCGGCAGGAACCGCCACGGCGACAGGTAGAGAAGGACTGGTAGCCAGATGCGCGTCCCTGTGGTAACACTGCTCTTCCTGCTTCCGCTACTGCTGTCGGCTGCCGACATCCGCTTCTCGGCAGCGGTCGACCGCAACGAGGTGGCTGTTGGCGAGCAATTCACCTTAACGGTTACAGTTGAGGGCTCTGGTCTCGGTAGCCTGCCAACGCCCCGCCTGCCCCAGCTCGATGGTTTCGACAACCTCGGCAGCACCCGATCGTCATCTACCAACATCTCGCTCATCGGCGGCCGCCTCACCCAGTCTGTAAGCCATGACTTCATATACTTCCTCGCTGCCCGCCGTGAAGGAACTTTCACCATCGGTCCCTGTCGCATCACCATCGATGGCACCGAGTACTCGACTGAACCGATAACGATTACAGTAACAAAAGCACAAGCCAGAAAGCAGCAGCCGCCAGCCCGCAGCCAGCCGCGTGTCTTCGATCCGTTCGGGTTTTTCGATTTTCCGGAGCCGCCACGACGAAGCTCTGCCGGCAGACCCGAAGATAACATTGACCTGGTGGCATCTGTCGACCGGACTACTGTCTGGCAGGGTGAGCAACTGACAGTAACCTATACCCTGTACACAGCTGAAGAGATCCGCTCCCTGTCGATGACTCAGTCACCCGCCTTCTCCGGATTCTGGGCCGAGAACGTCTACGAGCCCTCGCGGCTTGAATACCGGACAGAGACTTATCGTGGTCGCCGCTGTTATGCCGCCACCCTGAAGAGGGCACTTCTATCTCCCACCCGCTCTGGCGAGTTGACTATTGAAGCCATGACTCTTTCCGGTACAGTGCTGCGTGGCGGTGGCTTCTTCGGATTTGAGGAAGTCCCCTTTCAGGTCTCATCGAGTCCCATCCGGATTACAGTCCGTCCCCTGCCCGATTCGGGCAGACCCGCAGACTTCTCAGGTGGCGTCGGCGAGTTCCGCGTGAGCGCCAGCCTGAACAGGGATACATCTGTTGGCGGCGAACCGCTTAACTTGACGATAACGATTACCGGTACCGGCAGCCTTGCGCTGATAGCTGCTCCCTCTCCACCCAATATCAGCGGAGTCAAGGTATTGTCACCAGAGACCCGCGACGACATCAGCCACTCGGGCGGTCGCACATCGGGCAGCCGCAGCTTTGTCTACCCGCTCATTCCGCAAACAGATGGAAGGCATTCTATCGCCGAACAGCGAATAAGCTTCTTCAATCCCAAGACCGGCCAGTACTACTCTGCTACAACCCCGCGACTTGAGTTTGTCGCCACCGGCACTCCGGCAGCCGGCTCTCTCCGCCATGATCCGGGAATCCGCGTACTCGGGTCTGATATCGCCCACATCAGGTACGATCCTGGCAGAACCCGCCCCGGCTGGGTCACCGGCACATTCGTCTGGCTCTTCTATCCGGCTGGAATCGCCACGCTGGCAGCCGGCGGAATATTCGGTCGCCATCGCCGCCGACTGCTGGCTGATCGCAGCTATGCCCGTCGTCTCCGGTCAAGCCGACTCGTCCGCAAACGCCTCAAGGAAGCAAGTCGACTGGCTGGCAAGAGTCCTGATTTCTATTCGGCCCTCAACCGGGCAATTCTGGGATTTGTCGGCGACCGCTATGATCTGGAGAC
>JBDRUL010000196.1:0-3546 GCA_039801305.1 Caldifarciminota bacterium
AATGCCTCGCGAAGTCCCTCTCCGGAACATAACGCACCCGCCCTAGTTCCTGCCGGCAAGGCAGGGTACTTATTTTCTCAACCGTCGCACCCCGTTGGAGCGCAAGTTCAGCAAGCCTGTGAAACTCTAGAATGAGCCCTAGCATCCCTGCCTGCTTTGGCAACGATGTCCAAGTGTCCTCGGGATGAAAAGCATTCTGATGGAGAAAGTCCTCTCTTAACGAGCGGCCAGTCATGAGCAGAAGTCTGTCTGACGGCGCTAGTGCATCTTGGCCCACAAGGCGCACGACCTCGATTAGTTCCGCCTCTCGCCGAAGTATTTCAAGAGCCTTTCGACTCCAGCCGCTGAAGTCTTCCCCTGCTCGCTTCTGCAGATCGGCCGACAGTTCATCCCGATAAAGCGAATACGAGTTCAGCCAGGATATCGCGGGGAAATGACGCTGGAAAGCAAGACGGTCTTCCAGCGACCAGAACACCTTGACTGCTCTGAGAGTAGCCTGTACGACCGGATCGTTCAAATCCCCTCCCGGAGGCGACACCGCCCCGATCACTGTAAGACTACCCTCTGTCTCACCTTCACCCGGATGGGTGCCGAGACAGACCACCCGCCCAGCGCGCTCATAGAACTCAGCAACCCTCGCAGCCAAGTATGCCGGGTAACCCTCCTCGCCCGGCATCTCCTCTAGTCTTCCTGACATTTCGCGCATCGCCTCAGCCCAGCGCGACGTGGAATCAGCCTGTAAGGCAACGGAATACCCCATGTCACGGTAATACTCTGCTATCGTCATCGCGGTATACACCGACGCTTCTCGAGCAGCTACCGGCATGTTTGAAGTATTCGCCACGAGCACGGTCCTCTTCATCAGTGGCTCTCCGGTCTTCGGGTCCTTGAGCTCCGGGAACTCCTGGAGCACATCGGTCATCTCGTTACCACGCTCGCCGCAACCCACGAACACGATGATATCGGCCTCGCACCACTTTGCCAGCTGATGCTGTATCACAGTCTTACCAGACCCAAAAGGTCCCGGAACACATCCAGTCCCCCCTTTGGCCAAAGGGAAAAACGTGTCTATCACCCGCTGACCGGTAACCAAAAGCGAATCAGGCGTCAAACGCCGCCGTACAGGCCTAGGCTGCCGTACCGGCCATCGCTGAACCATCTTCACGGGCTGCTCACCCGTAGCCGTGCGCAGGTAAGCAATCGGCGTGTCAACAGTCACTTCCTGCTCGCTTATATCGACTATCTCTCCCTCAACGGCTGGGGGTACCATCACATGATGCTCAACGAGCGGAGTCTCTTGGACTACGCCCAAACTGTCTCCACCCCTGACGAACTCGCCCTTTCGCCGTCTAGGAACAAACTTCCACAGCCGGTTTCTATCAAGCGCCGCTGCCTCGACGCCCCTTACGATAAAATCTCCCGACAGGACTGCTAGCGCGTCGAGCGGACGCTGGATACCATCGTAGATAGAGCCTATCAAACCCGGGCCGAGTTCCACTGACAGCGGCTCGTAGCTGGGATAAACCGGTTCGCCAACGCCGATGCCGGCAGTTTCTTCATAAACCTGTATTGCTGCCCGATCACCATCCACTCTCACGATCTCGCCAATTAAACGGGACTCCGAAACTCTCACAACGTCATATATCTTGGAACCCGCCATGCCTTCCGCAACAACCAGCGGTCCAGAAACCTTATAAACCCTTCCTGTACTCACTGTCGAAACTCGATACCCGCAGCCCGCCGAATCAAATCAGCAAGATCATCACTCACACTGCGCCCCTCACCAAGAGGCTCAAGAAGCCGGACGACGGTGCACCCATCCAAACTCCCCAGTGACTCCGCTGGCGGAAGCGGCACAGAATCACAGAACACGATGGCGGCGTCGCTTGCAGCAACAGGAAGCGACGCACTAGGCACGACCTGCACACCCAACGCGACTAAACCAAGAGCACCGGGTCGGTCGGAAACGAAGAATAATCCCTCAGGCATAAGCAACGAGGTTACGCCGGCGCGCCGGTACGGAGTCAGCAGGTAGAAGGAGACACGATATGTTGCGCAACTCGTGCTCAACCAAGTAGTAGAACGCCATTACTGGCTCAAAACCGAAAGTGGCGAACCGCGCTCGTTTTAGAAACCCGATCTCGGCCACGCGCAGGTCCCTCTCCAAAAGTCCTAATCGGTCCGCCTGCCCTAGGTCCACCTGTCCAGAGGTCATGAACTCACGCCTAGCAGTCTCCCGCTCGCGACGAAAGACGTGATAGTTCGCTTGGCGCAGCCGGACGAAAGCAGCGGCAAAGGACCTCCGCGGCGCTAGCGCAAGCGCTGCTTCGAACTCCAGCTCGTCAAGAAGTTCGTCGAGCGTGAGCGAACCGGCATCGTTACCAACAAGACGACACACGTGAGCGTCCAAGGATGCCCAACCTAAGCGCTGGAATTCCCTGCACAACAGGGCACTAAAGTGATCCCCGCGCGGTAGGTTACGGACCACCTTTAGCCGCCGTCGGACATCCCGAAAAAAATCAGGCAGCTGGACAAGCTGCGCAAGCCATTCGTCCAAGCACAGCGACAAGAACCTTTGCCGATTCTCCTCTGACGCCCTACGAAGGCCGGATGCCCACAAATCCGGCTTTTCAGCATCGATCCACCGCTCGTATCCACAGTTCATCAGTGTTCTAGCTACTGCTTCCGTCTGCTCAGCAGCCACCAAGCGTTCGTAATCGGTCGCGCCAAGAAGCCTAGCCTCCAGAGCTCTAACTCTGCCCACGGCATAACCGTAGCGTGTGTCTTCACTGAACACAAATTCCAGTCCTTCCGTAGGCATAGTCCTACCGGAAATGCTTCGCACGGTTAGCTGACGAATATAGTGTTGTACTGTCATGCGTCAAGCTTAACCCTCATTCGGGAATTCGTACCTAGAAGAGTATGTTGTTGCTGATGGTGCTGTGGAAAGCGGTGGGAACAGGTAATCACATGCGTTTGGGATGGTTAGGGCCGGACAAGACGTTTGTATAAATGGCAGTCTCTGTCCAGCTCCAGTTGTAGAATGGCCTCAGGGCGTCTGTTCACTGGTTATCCGCTGTTGGAGTGTTGAGAGTCTGTTGGCAAAAGCCGTGTTGGTGCTGCGGAGGTGCTCTACCTTTGCAAGAGCATGCAGCACCGTGCTGTGGTCTCTGCCACCGAGGTGGCGACCAATCTCTTTGAGGCTTAGGTTGAGGAGATTACGCATGAAGTACATGGCCACCTGCCGGGCAAGCACAAGAGACTGCGTTCGGCTGTGTCCACAGAGCAGGGCCGGGGTGACGGCAAAGTCCTCCGCAACCACGTGGAGGACCCGCTTCGCGTCTAGGGGTGTTTCGCTGGGTAGGAGGTCGGCTAGTGCTGTCTTGGCTAGTTCAAGCGTGATCTCTTTGGACTGAAGTGAGGTTACTGCTAGGAGCCTTACGAGGGAGCCCTCCAAGGCACGGACGTTTGTGCGTATCTTGCTTGCGATGTAGTAGCAGACGTCTTCGGGCAGCTCGACGTTTTCGGTAGCGGCGCGTCGCTTGA
>JBDRUL010000197.1:0-3541 GCA_039801305.1 Caldifarciminota bacterium
TGTGTCGCTTCTAGTGCTAGCTGCATTGCCGGGAACGGTGTAGGATCCTGTGATTTGTTCGTGGCAGAGGCGGCTCCTGTACAGGGTTGACTTGGCGGGCAGGTTTGGCAATCTTTGAGCCGTGAAACATATTCAAGAAGCGGTTCGTGAGCGGCCGGCCAAGTTTCTCGACTTGAAGTACTGCGACCTTCTGGGAAGACTGCGGCACGTGACCTTGCCGATCGAGCGGTTGGAGAACGCGGTAAGGGACGGTGTGGGATTCGATAGCTCCTCCGTTGCCGGCTTCGGGACAGTGGAGTCATCGGATATGGTACTCAGACCCGATCTTGAGACAGCATTCGTCGATCCCTTTTGTCCGCAACCCACGGTGTCGTGCTTTGCTGATGTTTTTGAGTCCTCTCACAGCCGGCGCTACAGCCGTGACTCCCGCTATGTTCTGAAGAAGGCGGGTGAAGCGCTGAAACGGGCAACCGGAGCTGATGAAGTGACGGTGCTGACCGAGTTTGAGTTCTATCTCTTTAGTGCTGCCGAGTTTCATGTCGATCAGGCATCGGCAAACTATAGACTCGAGACCGAGGAGCTACGTCCGGATGACCGTACCGGGCTGGCTCTGTTTAAGGGTCCGGCATATCACGTGGCGCCGCCATTTGATCGGAGTGCGGGTTTCCGATCAGAACTGGCCGCTCTGATTGCCGGTTGTGGGGTCCCAGTAAAGTATCACCATCATGAGGGGGGAAGATTCTCTCAGGTCGAGATTGAGACAGATTTCATACCGGCAGAGCGGGCGGGCGATGCGGTTGTGCTGACAAAGTATCTTGTACGTAATCACGCCTTCGCTCGGGGAATGAGCGCGACATTCATGCCGAAGCCGATCTTCGGCGAACCGGGGTCAGGAGCACACGTCCACCTGTGTTTGATTAAGGAAGGGCGGTCACTGCTGGGTAACGGTGCGGGCAGAGATGGTCTGAGCGAATTGGGCAGGCATCTCATAGGCGGGATTCTCCGGCATGCACCGGCGCTATGCGGTCTTACGAATCCGAGTACGAATTCCTATAGACGCCTGATTCCAGGATTTGAGGCGCCGGTGGCCGTGTTCTTCTCAAGGTCCAACCGCACTGCGGCAATCAGGCTTCCTGGATACATAACTTCACCAGACAAGCTTGCAATCGAGTATCGTATTCCGGATGCCACAGCCAATCCGTATCTTTCGCTTGCAGCTGTGCTGATGGCCGCTCTTGACGGGATTTTGACCGGTGCCGATGTTGGAGTGCCGGTTGAAGACAGCTCTCGGCAGTATGCTGCGAATAACCAGATGTTGCCGAAGTCTTTGGCTGAAGCCATTGAGCTTCTGAGTGCGGATCGCGACTATCTTCTGCGGGACGACGTCTTTTGTGGGGAACTTATTGATAAGTGGATTGAGCTCAAGCGGGTAGAAGTAGAAGCGATTGCACGACGACCACATCCTTGGGAGTTTGAGCTGTACTATGGCTGCTGAAGGGCTGCCTTTCAGTAATTTCGCCGAGATGCTGGCGAGGGCCCGCAGCCGCGGACCGAGACGTTGTGTGGTTGCCTGTGCAGAGGACTGTGCTACTATCGAAGCCCTGCACTTGGCGCAGGCAGAAGGTATATCCCGGGGGGTGCTGCATGGCGATGAGGAGCGGATCAGGACTATCTGTCAGAGTCAGCGTATAGATCCTGATGAATTCGAGATCCGTAATTCCAGGGGCGCGTTGGAATCGATTGAGTTGGCAGTGAGGGACGTTGTGGCAAGCGGAGATTTCCTCATGAAAGGGCAGATTGATACAGCGACATTTTTGCGGGGGGTTCTGAAAGAGGAACTCGGACTGCGAGGGGAGAGAATCCTTTCGCATGTGGCGCTGTTGGAGTTGCCCACCTATCGTAAGGTGCTGTTTATTACCGACGGGGGCATCAATACCGAGCTCGACCTGAAGAGGAAGATCGACATAGTTAGGAATGCAATCGAGTTGTGCCGTTTGCTCGGGAGAAAACAGCCGAAGGTTGCCCTTCTCTCAGCGGTGGAGAAGATCAACCTTGGAATCGCTGAGACTCTTGACTGGGCAATTATTACGCGGATGGGCGATCAGGGTGAATTCGGCGAGGCAGTAGTTGAGGGGCCGCTTGCGCTGGACGTGGCATTCTCTCCAGAGGCGGCACGCATCAAGCGAATCGCCAGTGCAGTTTCGGGAGATGTTGATATTCTCGTGGTACCAACGCTGGCCACCGGCAATATTCTGGCGAAGGGGCTGCAGTATCTTGGTGGAGCCAGAGTGGCAGGTATCGTCGCCGGTGCCCGCAAGCCCATAGTTATGCTGTCTCGCGCTGATGACCCGCAGACCAAGCTCTTTTCGTTGGCGTTAGGTAATCTCGCATCGTAGGAGGGGAGTGGCTATGTCCTTGGGAGATCTTCAGTCAGGACGGCAGTTGGATCATGCGGTAACTGATGGTGCACCAAAACCTATTGGAGCTTACAGCCAGGCGGTCACGTGTGGTGGTTTTGTGTTTACTTCCGGGCAGATTGCCATAGACCCCGGCAGTGGGGAACTCGTGAAGACCGGCATCGAAC
The DNA here is from genome assembly GCA_039801305.1 of Caldifarciminota bacterium. Taxonomy (GTDB): domain Bacteria; phylum Hydrothermota; class Tepidihabitantia; order Tepidihabitantales; family Tepidihabitantaceae; genus JBDRUL01. The sequence goes on from JBDRUL010000197.1 coordinate 2,585, forward strand.
AGGAAACTGAGCAGGTGTTGAGGAATCTGTCATCAGTGCTGGCAGCTGCAGGAACCGGACTTGACAGGGCAGTAAGAGTAAATGTCTACCTGACTGATATGGCGCTGTTTGCCAGGGTCAATGCAGTCTATGGCCGATACTTCAGTGAACCGTTTCCGGCACGGACGACGGTACAGGTGTCGGCGTTGCCGAAGGGGGCGTCGGTCGAGATTGACGTTATCGCAGCGCTCTAGTTTTCGGACAACCCTGGCTATTCTTCTTGTTCCGACTTCCGTAATGGCGGTGCAGATGCCTTTCATAAGCGAAGCCGTTGAGGCCATGTACCGGCAGGACTACCTGCGGGCATCCATGTTTCTTGATCAATGCTTCAACGATACGCCTGAGACTTGGTTCTGGCGGGCATGTCTTTTGCAATTGCTGATTTACGATTCTGGAGATGGGACATTGGTTGATTCATTCTACCGGCTCACCGACCGAGCAGCGCGTCGTTGCCTCTTATCGGCACAGGCGTTCCCTGCTGAAATTGAACCCTTGCTGTATTGGGGATTGGTCGAGCTCAACAGGGCTAACATGCTCGGGTGGCAGCAGCGAAGGTTTGACGGGTTACGTGCGATGCTTAGAGCAGACCAGTACTTCGGTCAGGCAGCGAGAATATCGCCTAACGACATAGCAGTGCGGTTCGGACAGGGCGTCGTTGAATACTTCCGCGCCTGTGCAAGTCGCTATGTCTTTGGCCTGCAGTTGTTCGGTTCGCGCAGTCGTGCCTATCAGGCGTTGCGAAAGGTGGAACAGTCAGATGTTCTCCTCAGGGCGGCGGCAGGATTCATGCTTGCCTTCATGTACAAAGAGGACAGGCAGTTTGATAGTTCCCTGGCGTTTTGCCATCGGCTGCTGCAGAACTATCCGAGCAACCGGGCCGCCCGGCGACTGCTGCGTGATGCACTGCTGGCAGCCGGT
>JBDRUL010000198.1:0-3533 GCA_039801305.1 Caldifarciminota bacterium
CGATTGAGTTGGAAAGGACGGAATATCTTACGCCGTTGCTCGGCTTCATTCTCCTGTCCCATTGAAGCCCAGACGTCGGTGTAGATGAAGTCGGCGTCTCTGGCTGCTTCGTACGGGTCGTAGGTGAATTTCAATTCCGCACCTGACTTCTTTGCGTACTCGTTGCCGTTTTCCACAACCTGTCGCGGAGGTTCAAACCCTCGGGGCGTTGCCACTCGGAGGTTGATTCCCATCATGCTGCAGGCAAGTATCAGCGAGTTGCAGACGTTGTTGCCGTCGCCCGTCCAGCAGACGGTTGTGTCCGAAAGTCCGCCCCGGTGGTCGATGATCGTAAGCAGGTCAGCGAGCGTCTGACAGGGATGTTCGAAATCAGAGAGGGCGTTGATCACCGGTACGGAAGCGTTGGCCGCCAGCTGCGTAATCTTTTTATGCTCAAACACGCGTGCGATGATACAGTCGACCCAACGCGATAGGTTGCGTGCAACATCAGGCACGGTTTCTCGAATACCCATGGCGATATCGCTAGGTCCCAGATAGATTGCCGAACCCCCGAGCTGGGACATCGCGACTTCGAATGTAACGCGAGTCCTTAGTGAGGGCTTTTCGAACACCAGCGCCGCTATCTTACCCAGTGCCGGTTGAATACGCTGACCGAGCTTGGCTTGGGTTCTAAGGCTGGCAGCATCCCGGAGGAGTTGCTGAATCTCTTCACGAGTGAGATCGGAAATCGATGTGAAGTCCTTCTTCATGGTCTGTCTCTTTCTCCTGGATTCAGAATTTGCGTTGTAAGAGTAGCTGTGCAATGGCTAGAGTCAACAGAGTTTCAGCGTTGACACGTAACATCCTATGTGTATTTTCCTGCGTGCAGGCTTCAGCTCTACAGGTCGGCGAGCACCGAGGCTTGCAAAATCCGCAGATAACGGTGGCGTTGGTAAGTGCAGCCTACATAGCTGCACAAATGCTTTCAGATATTGCAAGCTTACGAATCGTTGCGATTGCCGGCCAGCCAATCGATGCCGGTACTCTCATATACCCTTTTACTTTCACATTGCGAGACCTTGTGCATAAGACCGCGGGTATCAGAACCGCCCGTTGGCTTATTGTGGCCGCCGCGGTGATTAACCTGGTGATGGCCGGTTTGTTCTGGCTTGTTGCAAGGATGCCACCGCATTCGAGTGTTGGTCCCCAGCAGGAGTTCGGCTTGGTGCTTTCGCCAGTCTGGCGGATTGTGATCGCATCGATAGTCGCCGAAGTGGTGTCAGAGTTGGTTGACGGTGAGGTCTATCAATGGTGGGTCAACCGCTTTGGATATCGTCGGCAGTGGATGCGGGTCCTTACTTCCAATTCTGTGAGCGTGCCGCTCGATTCGGCACTGTTCTGTGGTTTTGCTTTTCTCGGTAAGTACGCCTTGGCGACCGTGACAGGGATATTCGTGCTCAATATCATTGCTAAGGGTCTTACGACGCTAGTGTCGTTACCGCTGATTTATATGGTGCGTGAGCGTCGAGCGGCTTCTTGACACAGTGTCTGCGAACGGTAGATTCAGCGTGTGAAACGAACTCTGGCGGGTGATATTCCCAAGCATGTCGGTGAGCATGTACTACTGCGTGGCTGGTTGCATCAGGTGCGTAGGTTGGGGAGTCTGGCTTTCATACTTATCCGTGACCGAACAGGCTTGGCACAGGGGATTGTTGATACTGAGTCAATCGACGTAAGTCGTTTGAAGCGGGAGAGCATTGTCGAAGTCACGGGTACAGTGAAAAGAGAGGAACAGGCACGGGCGGGGGCCGAAGTTGTGGTCAGTGGTATCGAAGTCATGGTTGAACCGGTAGCAGAACTCCCTTTTGAAGTAAATCGCTCCCGCAAGAAGCTCAACCTGAAAATTGACACAATACTTGATCACAGGGCCTTTGCTCTGCGCAACCCGGAGTTGGCTGCTCCGTTCCGTGTTCAGGCTGAGTTGGTGCGAACTTTTTCCGATTACCTGAGGTCGCAGGGTTTTCTCGAGGTCCATACGTCAAAGATAGTAAAGGCAGGAACAGAGGGTGGGACAGCTCTTTTCCCAATTAAGTATTTTGAAGAGACCGCCTATCTTGCTCAGAGTCCACAGTTCTACAAGCAGATGCTGGTTGGGGCGGGATTTGAAAGGGTATTCGAAATCGGGTTCGTGTATCGTGCTGAAGACCACGCGACTTCACGGCATATAAACGAGTATCTCTCACTTGACCTCGAGATGGGATTTATTGAGTCCTACACCGACGTAATGGACATGGAACGTGGTTTTCTTAAGGCGCTTGTGGAGAATCTGGAAAAGAACTGTCTCGCGGAGTTCGAACTTCTTGGTGCTCAACTGCCAAAGCTGCGAGAAGTACCGGAGGTACCCCTGAAAGAGGCGCTGAAGATACTGGCAAGGGACTACGGCAGGGATACAGCTTGTATGACCGACCTTGATCCCGAGGGGGAGAGACAGATCTGCGACTATGCACTGAAGAGCCACGGGTCGGAGTTTGTATTCATCAGTCGTTATCCACGGTCAGCCAGGCCATTTTACACTATGCCTGATCCGGACGATCCTGAGAGCACTTTGGGATTTGATCTCCTATTCAGAGGGTTGGAGGTTACAACCGGCAGCCAGCGTATTCACGAGTATGGCATGTTGTGTGATAGCATCCGACGGATTGGCGCGGACCCGGTACATTTTGAATTCTATCTTGAGATTTTCAGGTATGCGATGCCACCGCACGGTGGACTGGCAATAGGTGCGGAGAGGTTTACACAACAGCTGCTGGGATTGACGAACGTTCGTGAGGCGAGCCTCTTCCCACGAGACCGGTTCCGTCTTACGCCCTGATAGTATTTTTGTGTGAGTCGCGAGAGTTAGCCTTGATGACTGTTTCCTGAGGAGAGGAGAGTACGTGAGAGAGTTTGTTCTGTGTGTCGGATTCAGCGCAGTCTGCCTGGGAATAGGTCTGCCCGAGACCGGGGTTCCGCATCAAGAAGCAGTCCCGTTTGATGTTGCTAGGAGCCTGGCTCTGAGGAAAGCCAGTACCGAGTGGCCTGGCGCCCGCCTTGGCGCAGTATTGCCATGTGTAGACGAGGACGGTCGGACTTCAGCCTGGCTCTTTCACTTCACGACCGACGGTTCCGCTTTTCCAGAGTACGAGCAGGTAGCTGCGGACATTGCAGCGGAGCGAAAGAGTTTGAGCAGTACGACTGACCTGACGCGCTGGCGCTCGAAGTATGCCTGCGTACTTGTGTCGGCTCGCTATGACCAGACGCCGATATTCTGGTATGGCTATGGTACGTCAGAGTACTACGCGATCGGTACGGCGGCGCTGCAGCGGGCTCAACAGCAGATCGGACAGTCGGCACGTCTGTCGCGCATATACTTCATAAATCCGATCGTCCTGCTTGAGTTTGAGAACTCTGCTGGTAATCACGTCATTTTTACTAGTCACTTCGAACGGACGTGGTCGTCCCGGGTTGAATTGCAGGAGTATGTTGCCTCGGTGAGAGCTTCAGCCCTTCAGCAT
>JBDRUL010000199.1:0-3531 GCA_039801305.1 Caldifarciminota bacterium
CTGCGGTGGCAAGCGTGACCGGCACCAGCCGGCAGGAGTAGACAAGCGGCGTCCAGTAAAGAGCATAGATCGCCGCAGCCAGTAAACCAGCCGTCCGGCTGTATCTTTCAGCGAGCAGCCCGGTGAGGACCACGGTCAACGCTCTGGCTGCCAGCTGCAGTGCGGTTAGCAGACCGGGGCCGAGGAGTGACAGGAGCACCGGGTAGAGAGGAGACCAGTAGAACACCTCTCGGGCTGCGCCAACTCCGTGACGAAATTCTGTTGCAAGCTTCAGATACACTACGGAGTCCCCCATGTGTGCGGAGAGCGCCGGACCTGTTCGCCTGAGCAGCCAGCAGTATAGGAATCCGCATAGTCCTGCAGCAAATCCCACAAGCCAGAGGGCAATCCTGTGGCGAGAGAGTGAATTACGCAATAGATTGCAAGCAGAGTTTACTGAAAGGCGGGTCAACAGTTAAACGAGATTAGGAAGTCACTATGAGCGGTCGCGCCAGCTCTGGACGGCGATAATCCGGGAGAATCATTGGCGAACGTCGAGAACGGGGGATTTTAGATCCTTGAAGCTCGGCGGTAAACTGTTTCAGGTGGGATAGCGTTAAATCGGAGAAAGGTGTATTTCTTGCCAGCTCAGCCGCCGCACGTCCCGCGCGGCGGCCAAATACCAGAATGTCAAGGAGCGAGTTCCCCATCAGCCGGTTACGACCATGGATGCCACCTGATACTTCTCCTGCAGCGAGCAGATTTCGGACAGAGGTATGTCCGTGTTCGTCAATGAGTATGCCGCCATTCTGGTAGTGTTGTGTCGGATAGGTGAGAATTGGCTCTCTGTCCATAAGTATACCGAACCGCTCAAACTGCCGATACATAGCCGGGAGGTTCTTTCTGACCGCACCTTCACCATGAAGGACTTCGATCAGTGGGGTGTCGAGCCAGACACCTTGCCCTCCCAGCGGGGTTTCAACACCCAGCTTGCGCTCCCGACATTCCCGGATTATCGCTGAGGCGGTGATGTCCCGGCTCTCCAATTCGTAGATGAAGCGGTTGCCGACAACATTTACCAGATGTGCACCCAGCCCCCGTACTTTCTCGGTTATCAGTTGGCCGGCAATCTGGACCGGCCAGGCAACGCCGGTCGGGTGATATTGAATTGTGTCGATGAAGGCAAGTTTTGCTCCAGCGCGGTAGGCAATCACCAGTCCGTCGGCAGTGGCGCCATAGTGGTTGGTACAGGGGAAACCCTGAATATGTAGCCGCCCGCAGCCACCGGTAGCAAGCACAACGGCTTTAGCGCTTACTGTGAAGAATTCCTGGGTATCAAGATTGACAAGGAGAGCACCACTTGCGGTACCGTCGGGGGTGGTGAGCAGCTCTATCGCCGCTGAGAATTCCAGCAGCCGGATCCCCTTGTCCCGGAACACGTCGCGCAGTACCCGCATTATTTCAAGGCCAGTGTAGTCACGCGCCGCATGCATTCTCTTGCGCGATGTACCACCGCCGTGGATGGTCTGCATGGTGCCATCGGCATCCTTATCAAACATCACCCCGAGTGCCTCCAGCCAAGCGATTATGCCCGGGGCATCTGTAACAAGCGCACGGGCAAGCGTGGGGATATTCTTGAAATGACCACCGCCAAGTACGTCTAGATAGTGCCGTTGTGGGGAGTCATTCGGTTTGTCTGCCGCTTGGATGCCGCCCTGAGCCATCACGGTGTTTGCATCGCCTATCCGCAGTTTCGTAACCAGCAGCACGTCGGCACCGGCCTCTGCCGCCGTAATGGCGGCGGATACCCCTGCGCCGCCTCCACCGATGATCAGTACATCACACAGATACTTGGGATGAGGTAGGTCGTATTGGCGTGGTACGAGCGGCCATGCCTCGAGCAGGTCTGCCAGTTCATGTGGAGTCCGATCTCCCCTGTTGGGGCCGACCGTCAGAGCCCGCATTGACTCGGCTATGTAGTCCGGATGAAACCGAGTCAGCAGTTCCTTCTTCTGGTTCGCGTCCAGCAGTGGTATTCTACCCTGCTCGATCCGTCGGGAACGAGTCTCTTCCAGTAGCCGGATGGATTCCTGCATAACCGTAGGGTACATTGTTCTCAGGGCTCTATGTCGCGGAACTTGGGATCATAATACAGTTTCGAGAGCTCAGCTTCGTTCATTTGGCAGAGGCGATCGAGTTCTTCCTCAAATCTGCCCTCTGAAATCTCCTTGGTTCTTTCAGCAAGGTGAGCGGCGCGGGGTGCGAGTCTAGCGCCGAATATTCGTCGTGCGAGGAGGGCTACGTTGTAGTGCACAATTTCTGCGGGGCAACGCGAGGCACAGAGGCCGCACATAATGCAGTCAAAAGACATGTCAGCGACAGCCCGTATGTCTCCCCTAATGGCGGCGTTGATATAACCCATCACGTCGATACCCTGCGGGCAGATCTTTGTGCAGGAATTGCAGGCAATGCAGCGCATTACTTCCGGATAGATGCGCACCAAGACACTTCCATCAGTACCAGTCTGTTCGATGTCGTGCTGCTGCCGGTTCCCGGGATAGAATGGGATCTGGGTAAGATACATACCTTCCTCGATGGTCGTCTGGCAGGCGAGTCCCACCTTGAGCCTGTGCGAGTCTGCTGTCCGATAAACGGTGGCACAGGCGCCACAGAAACCTCCTCTGCAGCCACAGGCCCGGATCAACCTGAATCCGGCATACTCCATTGCGCGCATTATTGTCAGCCCCGACGGTACTCGGTAGGGCTCACCCAGTATATGGATTAGAACACTGGGGGTCTCCCTCCCCGCGTTCGATGTCTGCTGTTCGTCTCTCCCGGGACGCTTCGAACGGGGCATCGAATTATTCCTTCCGGTAGGTCTTGATACCTTGTTCGTACAGGTCGTTGCCGAGGGTGTCATTGATAACGATGCAGGGGAAGTTTTCTACGATTAGCTCCTGCACTGCCTCGGGCCCGAGTTCGGGGTAGGCGATTGTCCTTGCGGCTTTGATAGAACGACTGATTAGTGCCGCACAACCGCCGCAGGCGGCAAAGTAGACAGCACCGTGTTTGACCATTGCTTCAATCACCGGCCGCGAGCGATTGCCCTTGCCGATCGTGCCGGCAAGACCGTGCTCAATAAGCAGCGGCGTGTATGGGTCCATTCGGTAGCTGGTGGTCGGGCCGGCTGAGCCGATGCACTGCCCGGGTTTCGCCGGACTGGGACCGACGTAGTACATTATTGCACCGTTAATGTCAAATGGCAGGGGTCGGTCTTCCCTGATCGCCTCGGCGAGGCGCTGATGTGCAAGGTCGCGCCCGGTGTAGATGGTTCCTGTTATCAGAACCGGGTCGCCGGCACGCAATTCACGCAATTGTTCTTTAGAGAGGGGGGTGGTGATGCTCCTTGCCATCGGTTTATAGTTCGGCCGTCTTGTGTCTGCTTGCGTGGCAGTTGATGTTGACAGCGCAGGGCATTGTGGCGATGTGACAGGGGAATGCTTCGATGAAGACTGCCAAAGCGGTGGTGCGACCGCCAAGTCCTTGGGGGCC
>JBDRUL010000200.1:0-3529 GCA_039801305.1 Caldifarciminota bacterium
AGCGGTGTACAACTCCAAACTGGCACAAACCAGTCTCTCCAATCTCTACGGCGCCTATTCAGAGATCGGCTACATCTATGCCTCTATAGTACCACAGGAGGAACTACGGGGAGACACCGTTGACATGTGCTACCGCATAACCGAAAGCAACCCCGCTATTGTCAGGCGGGTGTCTATCGAAGGAAACGAACAGACACACGACAAGGTGATACGTCGGGAAATCTCTTCTCTCCCGGGCTATGTTTTCAAACGTTCCGAAGTGATCCGCTCGCAACGCGATATCTTCAATCTGGGTTTCTTCGAAGACGTCACGGTCGAACACCGTCGGACTGACTCTCTAGAAAGTATCGACCTGATCTACCGGGTGAAGGAGAAAAGCTTCTTTGGCACCATCGGTGCAGGAGTGTCGTATTCTGCCCAGGACAAACTCACCGGCTATATAGAGCTCCAGCAGCCAAATCTCTTCGGCCGAGGCCACCGGGTGAACCTCAAGCTGGAGAAGGGTGGCAAGAAGACAAACGTGGAGATGGGATTTACCGAACCTTGGTTATTCGACACACCGACATCCGCAGGCATAAACCTGAGTTATCTCACGCGCAGCTATGACTATTACGACAAACAGGAGATCGGCGCTTCACTCTCGTTTTCCCGTCCGCTCCCGCTTGACTATACCCGCGCCTATCTCACCCTCCGTGCCGGCGATGCCTACGTACCTCCTGGCTCCATCAGCCGTTCCTATTCACCGGTAGGTCCTTTCAACGTATTTCGCGACACAACTCACAAGACCGGCTTCGGGCCGGGGATTACCCTTACCCGCGATTCCCGTGACTACTTGTACAATCCGCTTTCTGGTTCCGCCCTCACCTACGGACTCGAGCTGTCATTCGGTGATATCCGCTATCAGCGTCACATAATCGATGCATCTCAGTATTTCCCCCTCTTCTGGAAATTCGGTCTCATGTGCCGCACCCGGCTGGGTTACATAACCGGTTTCAGCAGCGCCGACACCGTCTCTGTCTACGACCGCTTCTATCCGGGGGGTACCGGTCCGGACGGCATACGCGGCTATGGCGACCGCTCCGTCGGCCCACGTCAGGCTGGCTTTGCAGTAGGCGGAACAGCCCTTTCAATCTTCTCGTTGGAATACAAGCTGCGCCTCACCCCTCAGCTCTCGATTCTCGCCTTCGCCGATGCTGGCAACACCTGGAACCTGGTCAGCCAGTTCAGCCTTTCTGATCTCAAACGAGGAGCAGGCATCGGCGTGAGGATCGAAATCCCAATGCTGGGGTTGATTGGATTTGACCTGGGTTACGGTTTTGACCGAGAACGACCGGGCTGGGAGCCACACTTCCAGCTGGGCCGCACCTTCTAGAAACGCCCACCTGTCCGTCACCCACAAGCCTTTGGAGGCGCGGCCAAGCCCTTGACTTCAGCCAGTCGAGTTCTAAAATCACGCTTCTTGACCAGCAAGACCCTTCTCAGTCACGCATGCATTCAATGCGGAAGGTGCTCAGGTGGTTGCCCGGTCGCCTACAAGTCAGGATTGAACGTACGTCGGCTGGTATACTACCGATTACACGGGTTGCTGCCACCACCGCAGAGTGCTGACGAAACAGGCCTCTGGGAATGCACAACCTGCAACACCTGTTCCCTGCGCTGCCCCAAACAGGTTGAACCCGCGCAACTGCTGGTTGAAATGCGCTCCCAGGTTGTCGAAAGCGGTCGCATGCACCCAAATATTCAGGCAGTGCTGGAAAGCACCTATCTACAGGGCAACCCATGGTCACGAGCCCGCGAGAAGCGGTACCAGTGGGCAGCCGATCTAAACCTAAGAGTTCTGGCACCAGGCGATTATGCTGACAACCTACTCTACATCTGTTGCACCAGCTGCTACGACCCTCGTTGCCAGCAGGTTATTAGAAGCCTGGTCAGCATCCTGCAGCAAACAGACGTGGATTTCGGCGTGCTCGGTACGGAAGAGACCTGCTGCTGCTCCGAGCAACTGCGGATGGGCGAACTGGGAATGTTTGAGGAACTGGCAAAGGCAAACCTCGATGTCATCCGACACAGACGTTTCAGAAGAATAGTGACCGTCTCGCCCCACTGCCTCAACGCACTGCGATCCGATTACCCCGACCTCGGGGTACCGGTGCTGCACTACACTCAGCTGCTCGCCGAACTGCTTGAAGAAGGAAGACTCAAGATACCTAGGACGGTCGACTTCACCGTGACCTACCACGATCCATGCTACTTGGGGAGGAGAAACAGAATCTACGACGAACCTCGAACCATTCTTACAGCGCTGGCAGGCGACCGTTTCCTCGAGTTCGACCGCAGAAGAGAAACCAGCCTGTGTTGTGAAGGCGGTGGCGGTCGGATGTGGACTGAATCTGCCGGCCAAGGTCGTCTTGCCGAAACCAGAGTACTGGACGCTATCGCCATGAGTGCCAATGTTATCGCCTCCGCCTGTCCCTTCTGCCTTCTGACACTCGAAGACGCCGTAAAAACCACCAGCTCCGAAGAACGAGTCAGGATACGCGACCTGGCTGAGCTGGTCGCAGAAACACTCTAACCAAACCGCATTGGCAGCTGCCGCCGGTCGTCTGTTTCTTCGCAGTCTGCTCGCTGCCGCCTGCATTATAACCGTCCTGCTCGTGTCTGTCGGGTCATGCTATATTCTTCTCAGAAGGAACCTGCCGACCCCGGAAACCATCGTCAGCTTTCGCGCCCCGGCTGCAACCCGCATACTCGACTGCCAAGGACGTCTCATCTTCGAGTACTTTCAGGAAAGGAGACGCCCGGTACCGCTTGAGACCATCCCCCCCTGCCTGCGGGAAGCCGTCATCGCCGTGGAAGACCACCGCTTCTATCGCCACTGGGGAATCGATATGTTGAGACTGCCTGGCGCAATGCTAGGTGCACTCCGACAGGGCGACGTCAAAGGAACATCAACCATTACTCAACAGCTTGCCCGCTGTATGTTTCTCACACCGGAACGCAGCCTGATCCGTAAGTTACGTGAGATGGTCCTTGCCGTCGAACTCGAGCGCCACTACTCAAAGCCGGAAATTCTCGAAATGTACTTCAATCAGATTTGGCTCGGGGGACCGGTCTATGGCGTCGCCACTGCCGCCGAGCGCTACTTCGGTAAACACGTGTCCCGGCTTGATCCTGTCGAGTGTGCAACTCTAGGAGCCATGATCGCCAACCCTTCCGCCTATTCACCGTACCGCCATCCGGAACGCCTGCTGCGACGCCGCAATTTCTTCCTCGGGAAACTCCGTCGTCTCGGCCTACTGACCGAAGGTGAGTACCAGGCTGCCCGGCAGCGGCCACTGGAAGTAATGCCCCAGCCCGGTGGCCAGAACGAGGCACCCTACTTTGTTGAGGAAGTCAGGCGTTATCTCATCGAACGTTACGGCTACGATTTTGTCTACCGTTCTGGCTCAGTCGTCCATACCACGCTTGACCTAGACATACAAGCAGCAGCAACCAGTGCGCTACTCAACTGGGTTGATACACTTGAGAG
>JBDRUL010000201.1:0-3510 GCA_039801305.1 Caldifarciminota bacterium
TACTCCTGCCATGCCCGGTCACGCACACGCTCCATCTCTTCGTAGACCTGCTGCGACTCCTCACCCCGACCCAGGAATATCAACGCATCCGACTTCACCTGATACGCCATCTGTTCAGTCGGCGACTTTGCTATAGCCTGATCGCACATTGCTATAGCTTCGGTATACCTGCCCTCGGCATGGTAGAGCCTGGCCAGCCAGACCAAGGGCTCAGTCTCATCCTTCTCCAGCCGGACAGCGGCTTCTGCAGCGCGCAGTGCGTCGTCGCGGCGACCCGCCTCAAGGTAAGCCTGACTCAACCGGAACTGCACGTCGGCTGCACCGGGGTTGCGTCTTGCCAGTTCTTCCAGTGCCGCAATCGCATCACTCGTCATATGGAAGTACTCAAACAGACCGCTGGTCACCTCGGGCTGACTACGGAACCTGCTCTTGATACTTGCATACACGTCCAGCGCGTCGTCGATCCGCCCCTGACGGGTGTAGCAGTCGAGCAGATAGAACCAGGCAGCTGGCTGGTCAGGCTCTTCGCTGGTGGCCACCGCAAACTCGCTGGCAGCCTCAGCAAAGAGACCGGCTGTATAGTAGTCCCGACCCAGCCGCTGGTGCGGATTCTCCGCATCGGGATCCAGCTCCTTTGCCCGCTGATACTCCATCAGCGCATTAGAGTATTCACCCTCCATAGCATATGCCATGCCCAGAGCAATAAGGGCTCGCACATTATCCGGCTCCAGCTCCAGCACCCGGCTGTAGACTCCGGTACTGCGCTCCTCTTCGCCTGCCAGCAGATAGAGACAGGCCAGACCGATATGCAGGTCTACATCTCTGGGCAGGGACTGCAGCGCCGCCTTGAACAGCTCTTCGGCGCGTGAAAAATTGGCAAGAAACAGATACCGGCAGGCTTCGCACGCGAGTACATATGGATGCCGGGAACGGTTCAACCGCACCCGCTCATACACAAACTCCAGCGTCTCTTCGTCAGAAAGCAGTGCTGCTGTCAGCGTGGCAAGGTAATAGGCACGCAGATTCCCGGGCTCCTGGCGGATTACATCAAGAAAGATATCAAGAGCGGTCTCCTCGTCCTCGCGGTAGAACGCCGCCAGACCCTGTTCTAGGAGCTGATGCTGTTTTCTGTCAACTGTACCGCCCTTGTCCGGTGCCCTGTGCGAATCTGCAGACCAGGACTCATGCTCCATTCTAACGACTATTCTAATGCAGACAGCCAGAATTTCAACTCCGGTTTTGAGCTGCCCTGTGATTGACCAAGATAACGAGGTAACTACAATCTGGGCGTAGTACTGGTGAACACCACCGCACCTGCCCGCAGATGGTTGGAGTCACTGCTACCCCCCGGACTGGTGCTCTATTCGCTCCTGCTGCAGCTTAACTACCTGCGCCAGTACTCGCAGCAGATTGCGTTCTTTTCGCACCCCACCGGCGACTCTCTAATCTATCTGAACCTTGCCCGTCAGATTATCAGTGGCTCTGTGCCTGACGTATTCTATCGTGCTCCGGCGTATCCGTTTCTGCTCGCACTGCTCCTCTGCCTTGGTGGACAGAATCTCTTGTGGGTCTATCTGTTCCAGATACTGCTCAACTGCATTGTTCTGGTACTGGTCTGGCAGATGGCACGACGCGCTGGTGGTCAACTCGCCGGCATTGCTGCCGGTCTGCTCATAGGCTCCTGTGGTCCGCTCTGGTTCTATGCAACCAAGATCGGCACTGCCACAGTAGTGACCACACTCCTGACCGGCTTCATGCTGCTCTGCTCTTCTGCTGGCCGCTGGCGAGTACTGCTTGCCGGTCTGCTCGGCGGACTCGCCGCGCTCTTCTGGCCGGGGAGTATCATCATCGCGCTCAGTGCTGGTGCGCTGGGTATTCTGCTCCGCCGGCTGCGCTGGTCACAGCTGGGACTGATGATCGTCGGCTGCGCACTTGTCATCCTGCCGCTGACTATCCGTAACATTCTCAGGCACGGCGAACCGATGCCGGTAAGCGCTAATGCCGGATTTACCTTCTACCAGGGCAACAATCGCCTGGCTATGGGCACACTCGCCCAGCCGCCGGAGGTCTATGAATTAACCCGCGCGGGAAAGATTCTCTCATCGATAGCTGACCAGGAGACTTTTGACAGTCTCTATGTCGCCACCCGCCTCGGTAGAGATGTAAAGCGCTCAACCGCCTCCTGGTTCTGGACAAGACAGACGCTCAACTGGATCCTGCATAATCCCCAAAGCTACATTCTTCTGCTCGCACGAAAGCTCATGCTGACTCTTGTCAACTACGACTCAGCAACCGAGTACGACCTGAGCATGGAGGCAGAGCTAGTTCCGACCATGCGGTTGAACCTTATCGGCTTCGGGCTGTTGCTGTTGCTGGCGGTATTCGGGGCTATTCTCCTCCCCGATCGCGGGTTCTGGCCGCAGTACGGAATGGTACTCGGCACAGTTCTGGCATTGCTGACCTTCTATGTCAGCGGCCGCTACCGCTTGACCACGCTGCCGGCACTGGCAGTTCTTGCCGGCATCGGCGTCGCCGAACTGACAAGAGCAATTCGCACACCTGAGTCCAGAAACCGGAGGCGTCTTATGCTGGGAACGGCTCTAGCTGGCGGACTGTTCCTGCTCAACCTGAGCTTTGGAATCCACTTACGCCGGGGCTCAGAGCTGCTCAAAGCTAATGCCTACCGCAATCTGGGGGAAGTGCTCATCGCGAAAGGCGACTATCAGGCAGCTGTCAGGATACTGAAGCGATCGCTGAAACTCCAGGAGCAGTATGCTGATTCCGCAAGTCGTCAGGAGATGATCGACCTCGCCTATACCCGGCGGCTGCTCGACGTCGTAAACGTCGCTGTCAATCCCGCCCACCGGCTGCTTGAATCTGCCCAAGCTGCTCTCGGCCGCGCAGACACTGGTTCTGCCCTGCAGCATACGCTGGCAGCAATTGAGCAGGACTCAAACCTGCGTGAAGCCTATCTTCTTGCCGGCTCCATCTACGGCTGGCAGGGAAAGCACGAACTAGCCCTTAGGATCTTCTCCAGAGCAGTATGGCGGTTCCCTGACGATCCGGTAATTATCTGCAATCAGGGCGTCGCCGCACTCAAGACCGGCTGGCCGTTCTTGATCGTCCTGGCTTTCCTGGTCTTCGGCCTGCTCTACATGAGGTGGTCGGGTGGCGAGGTGGGCATTTACTCGGCCCTGCTGTGCCTGGTCCTTTCCTTCATCAACCGCTCAACAAGGCTCACCCGCAGCACCATCGGGCCGACCATCGGTACCATCGGCAACATGATCGTCCAGACGGTCTCGGTGCTCCTGCCTTCCGCCTTCATCATCGCCGGCCTTCAGATGACCGGCACCCTCGGCAACCTGGTGGCCCAGATTGTCGCCCTGAGCGGTGCCAGCAGCTTCCTGATACTCGCCGTTGCTGCGGTAGTCTGCTTCGTCTTCGGTATGGTCGGCATATCACTCATTGCCTACCTGATACTGGCCGCCACCATGGCACCGGCACTGGCCC
>JBDRUL010000202.1:0-3498 GCA_039801305.1 Caldifarciminota bacterium
CTGGTCTGCTCGACTGATGTGGCAGCTGCCACAGCTCCTAACAACAGTCACAAGCTGGCCTGCCCGCACCATGAGATGGTTATGGAGAGAGATACCGTGACACTGGTGTTCACCTCAAGCCAGGGGGTGAATCTGGCGCTCTGGCAGGACTATCACTGGCACCAGCCGGTGCTGCTTTATCCGGGTGACAATCCGGCGATTGACTTTGGTGAGGATGGTGATCGGCATCTGGTCTGGCGGATGCTCGATACGGCAACGCAGCGGCTCTGTCCCTATTACCGGAATCTTGAGTACCGCATGCTGCCCGTGCAGATAAGTGATGAAGGCTGGACTGGTGAGCTGGATGTGCGGGCTGATGATTCCGGAGTCGCGCACGTGGTCTGGTCAGTGGATATGGGTAATGGTACCAGCCGTATAGCGTACCGGCGCTGCCGCGTAAGCGGCACCATCGGCGAGCGCTTCTGGGTATCGACTGAGACAGCCGGTCTGTGCCGGTTCCCGAGTATCGAGCGGTATGCAGATGGCATCTCCGTGGTCTGGCAGCAGTTCTGCCCGGGCAGGCAGCGACCCTATTCGATTGTCCGGCGGATACAGGCTGGCGGTGTCTGGCAGGACCCGATCGTCATCATGCAGGACAGCCTGCCTCTGGAGCACCCGATGCAGGACAAGGGCTCGAGTTATGAGCAGATGTCCGCAGGCTGGGACAGAATGGTCGCAGGTAACCGTGAGGTCTTCTTCTATCAGGGCAATGGCGGCGGGTATCCGACTGCCGGTGTTTCGACCGCACCGGTGCTGACTACCATCGGCTCGGTCTGGTCTTATCTCTTCTGGCAGGATGAGCAGTCAGGAACAGAGGATATCTGCTGCCACCTGTGGTACGAGTTCGGCAGCGGCTGGTATGAGAGCCGGACTCTGCGTCAGATACTTGGTATTCATGAGGATGTACGTGCGCCAAGTTGTCTTGGTGCCCTGCTGGTATGGACTCAGGGCGATTCAGCACCGTACCGGATAATGTGGCACAACTTCGACTATCCGATCGGGACACAGGAACCGCGTCTCACGTCCGGAACCGCACCGCTGCTGCCGGGCAGCACTCTTGTCCGTGGTCTGCTCAGACTGTCACCCGCGCTCGGCGCGGGTCAGTGCCTGCTGCTCAGCCCTGACGGTCGCCGGGTAAGGGAGCTCTTGCCGGGTGAGAATGACCTGCGGCACCTGGCGCCCGGGGTCTACTTTGTAACCGTGACCGGTGCAGGAACCGGTTGCCGCCGCACAATCGGAAAGCTGACTGTTCCCTAGTGAGGAGGATGAGGGAGTGATGATCAGAAGGTTGGTTGCACAGGTCTGGTTCGTGCTCATTCTGCTGCCGGTCCTCCTGAACCTGGCGGGAGCAGCCGGTCTGTGGACAGCAAGAACTATCTATCTTCCTGATTCGCTCGTGGGATTGTTCAGCCCGTCCTGTTTCGCCTACAACGCCGAAGAGAATACCGTGATCGGCTGCGGCTACGGCGATATGATACTCTTCTCTGCTGAAGGTGCACGGCTCGTAAAGATTCCGACCCCTGTCCAGATATTCTACAAGGAGGTGATTTCGGTTCTGCATGTGCCGGGCTGGAACAAGTTCTATGTTGCTTATTCCCCCTACTGGTTGACGCACAATGGATATCTGGTTGTGGTTGATGGCGTAACGCATCAGGTCAGGAAAGTTCTGTCCGATCTGGTGCGCTGCAGTTCCCGGGCGATGTGCTACAGCAATCGGTCGAACAAGGTGTATGTCGCGGGTAAGGACTCACTGATGGTGATAGACGTAGCCACTGACTCAATTATTGCCTACCCGCACGCCAGTCCGGGCAGCATCAGGGATGTCTGCTACAATCAGTACGGCAACAAGGTTTACTGCGCGAACTGGGCGGCAGACAGAGTAGCAGTTGTTGATGTCGCGAGCGATTCGGTGATAACCGAGATTCCGGTCAGCCCCAAGCCATCGCTGCTCTGTTACAATCCTGCGGATAACAAGGTCTACTGCGCCCATTCGGATTCAACAGTGACCGTGATTGATGGTAACCGTGATACAGTGATTGCGGTCATAAGCGTCAGGTCTCCGACGCGCAGCATCGCCTGGAATCCGGCAACCGACGAGGTATATGTCGGTGTATCTGACTGGATGAACACAGGTCTGGCGGTTATCTCCGGTACCGGCGACACGATGCTTACCTTCATCGCCACAAGGTACGACCCTACCAACATCTGTGTCAGTGCGCGCGAGAACAAGGTGTTGTTTGCAGGCAGTGTTCCGAGGGACAACGCCATCGGTATCGTTGACGGAGCCAGCCATACGATAGTCGCTCTCCTGAATCCCGGGACAGCAATAGCCGAGCTGTGTACGGCCGATTCAGGCCGGACTGTTCTTGCCGCAGCTAATTACAGCGGCGAAGTGATTACGGTTGATCTGCGGACCGATTCGATTGTCAGGCGTGAGCTGGTCGGATTCCGTCCCATGGGTATCAGCCTGAATGCCAGCCGGAGAAAGCTGTACTGTTCGGGCAGGGATGTGCCTTTCCTTTTCGCAATCGACATCAGAGGGGATTCGGTGTTGAGACGCCTCGATCTCGGAGCAGTGCGTGAGTACTGGATAGGCGAGTTCGCGCTTGTCTGTGATCCGGTTCAGGACAAGCTCTATGTCGGTCGTGAAGATTCCCTGCTGGTCTTCGCCTGTGCGACCGACTCGGTTCACGCCCGTCTGGATACGAGGTGGCTCGAGGCAGAGGGGTTGCCCCGGTTGTGGCTGGTGACGACCAGCCGCTCGCCTTCCTTGATCCGTCTCGCCATCGCTCAGCCCAATCCCAGAACGCTGCGCTGCCGCAGGGTCAACTCGGCGATCCCGGCGCGCATCCGGCGGCCTATGTCCTTGAAAACCTCAAGCCCCTGTTCGTTCGTCATAACGCGAGGAGCGCCTCCCTCTCTTTCATCCTCCCCTCACGGGGAAGCTCCGCTCTCTCTTTCATCCTCCCCCATTGCGGGGGAGGACCTCTCTCTTTTTCTTCCTCCCCCCTCGCGGGGGAGGATCGAGGTGGGGGGCATTCCTGCACGCCGCTCTGATCACTTCCAGCACACCCTGCACATTCGTCAGTATATCGTGATTCCAGAACCGCAAGACATACCGTGCACGGCGGATCATGCTCAACATAGAACCTACCCCACCCTAACCCTCCCCCGTGAAATGGGGAGGGTATAAATTGATTGAAATAATTGACGCCTCAAACGCAATGAGTCTGCAAAGCCGATATGGTTGCACAGACTCGCGAAGCTCGGTCGCATACTGAGTCAGACTTGATTATTGCCATTCTTACCATCCCGCAGCAAATGAATTAGTTTCTCCACATCTGCTTTATTCCAATCGCCGCGTGTGTATTTCGTCACCCTGAGCCATCTCGACCTCAAGCGCCTTGAGCCGCTCTCTAACCAGAAGACAATTGTCAATGATAAAGAAGTGACCCCAAT
>JBDRUL010000203.1:0-3488 GCA_039801305.1 Caldifarciminota bacterium
GGTTCGGGCAGGGGGGTGAGTGCGGGGGGGGTGGCGAGAGGGCGGGCTATAGAGAGTCGCTGGTGCTGGCCACCAGGCAGGGGCAGGGCTGAGGTGTGAAGACGATCTTTGACTTCATCCCAGAGGAAGGCTGCACGCAGGCTTCTTTCCACGGTTTCGGCGATTCTTCGGCGAGGGATGCCGTGAAGCCGGGGTCCATAGGCGACGTTGTCGAAGATGGTACCAGGCAGCGGGACAGGGGTGGCGAAGATAAGCCCGACACGGCGGCGGAGCATGTTCGGGTCGAGCTGGCGAACTTCGATGCCATCGAGAAGAACATCGCCTTGGCGTCGAAAGGCAGGGTCAAGTTCGAGCAGCCGGTTTATCGTCCGCAGAAGAGTCGTCTTGCCGGAATGGGCAGGACCGATTATCGACATGATCTGGTTGGCAGGAATCGACAGGTTCACATTTTTCAGAACCTCGCGGCCGGCTGCCCAGACGCGTAACGAACGGAGCGTTATCTTCTCCTGCATTCAGCGTAACTTGCGGGTCAGGCGAAACATCAGCAGATAGGCAACTGCATTGATGGCGAGAATGGCAATAATCAGGAGCAGAGCGGTACCA
Source organism: Caldifarciminota bacterium (assembly GCA_039801305.1). Classification (GTDB taxonomy): domain Bacteria; phylum Hydrothermota; class Tepidihabitantia; order Tepidihabitantales; family Tepidihabitantaceae; genus JBDRUL01. The sequence goes on from JBDRUL010000203.1 coordinate 604, forward strand.
TAGGCGCGTTCCATCGAGATGCCTTCTCGGGCGAGGATGTAGAAATGGACTGACATTGTCCGCGCCGGGTCCAGAAGAGTCCTCGGCATGAGCAGAGACGAGCCGGCGGTGAAGATGACGACCGCGGTTTCGGCGACACTGCGGCCCGTCCCCAGAATGATACCAGTGAGGATTCCAGGCAGGGCATTGGGGAGTACGACACTCACAATTGTCTGTGACTTTGTACCTCCCAGCGAGTAGCTGACTTCACGCAGGGACTGGGGAACTGACCGGATGGCTTCTTCGCTGGTCCGGATGATTGTGGGCAGAATCATAAAGGCAAGGGTTAGCCCGCAGGCGAGCATCGACCAGCCCATGCGCAGGCGTACCACGAAGAAAATGAACCCGAAGAGACCAAAGATGATTGAAGGGACACCGGCAAGTGCGTCAGCGCCGAAACGGATTACCCTTGTCAGTGCCGACTCACGGGTGTACTCGGTCAGGAAGACCGCGCTGCCGATACCTACCGGTGCAGCTACGGCTACGGCGACCAGAGTTGTGGCGAGCGTTGCCACAATGGTGGGTAGAATTCCCCCCTCCTTGCCCATTCGCTCGGGCAGACCAAAGAGGAATTTGGGAGACAGGACGCCTGCGCCTCTTACTGATATGAAACCGATGATGAAGAAGAGTACTGCCAGAGTTGCCAGAGTTATTAGCGCGAATAGAGTCCGGACGATGTTCTGCGAAACAAGTGGGGGCAGAATTGCACGAGGCGGGACAGGGGAGGAGGTTTTCATTGCTATCTGCGCCGGGCAAGGAGAAGAGCAAGGGTGTTCAGAATCGCGATTATCACAAAAAGAACCATACCGGTTGCAAAGAGAGCGGCCTGATGGTCGCCGGCAGCATAGCCCATCTCCAGCGCAATGTTAGAGGTCAGAGTGCGGACGGGTTGCAGGAGAGATGTCGGGAGGGTGAGTGCGTTTCCGGCGACCATTATGACTGCCATTGTCTCGCCGACCGCTCTGCCCATTCCGAGGATGAAGGCAGCAACGATGCCGGAGCGGGCACTAGGCAGAACCACACGATAGACTGTCTGCCAGCGGGTAGCTCCCAATGCTAACGAACCTTCGCGGTAGCTCGATGGAACGGAACGGATGGCGTCAAGCGAGATGGCGATTATCGTTGGTAGAACCATGAGTCCGAGAATCGTGCTGGCTGCGAGGACTGAGAATCCCGGTCCGCCGAGGGCGCGACGTATCAGCGGGACGAGCACAACGACTCCCATGAAACCGTAGACTACGGAGGGGATTCCTGCAAGCAGCTCTATCAGTGGTTTGATGATCCGGACGCACCAGTAGGGAGCGAACTCGGCTAGGAATATGGCGCAGGCGAGACCGAAGATTGCGCCGACTAGGACTGCGATAAAGGTGACTTCCAGGGAGCCCACGATCATAGGCAGAATGCCGTAGTGTCCGCGGGTGGGTTCCCATCGGTTTGACGCCACAAACTGCCAGACACCGGTCTTGATCAGCAGTGGCGTTCCTTCCCAGAAGATGAACACGGCAATAAGGAAGATGACGACCACCGCTGCGAAAGCTATGAGAAGCAGAGTTGTCTGCACGGACTTTTCGACGATGAGTCCGAGTCTCTTATGTCTGTACGTCAACGTACCCTCGTGAGTCCTTCGTCGGCCAAAGCCTGCTGGCCCGAATCGCTCAATGCGAAATCGATGAAATCCTTGGCCTCAGTGCAAATGGCGCCGGCGGTCAGAAAAAGGAACCGGCGACTTATGGGGTAGGTTCCATTGCGGATGTTCTCCTCGCTGGCGGGGATTCCATTCAGCGACAGGGCACGGACTCGGTCGTCGACAAGTCCGGCCGAGATGTATCCTATCGCCGCTTCATCGGCAGCTACTATTTCTCGCACCGCGCCGTTTGAGTCCTGTACCAGAGCGTCGGCAGCGAAAGGCTCAGCAGAATGTCTTTGTGATTCCAGCTGGGCATTGTCAGCCATTACGTGTTCCTCAAAGCTTGCGCGGGTACCAGAGCCTTCTTCACGAGTGACTACAGTAATCTTCAGGTTGGGCCCGCCTAGTTCCTGCCAATTCCGAATTCGTCCGGCGAAGACTGACCTCGCTTGGCCGACTGTAAGATTGTGTACCGGATTTGAAATATGCACGATGATGACAATGGCGTCATAGGCGATCGGGATGGAAGTCAGAGCGGACTCGTCCTTGTGAAGCTCGCGCGAAGACATGCCTACATCGCAAACGTGATTTCTGACTGCCATGATTCCTGCGCTCGATCCTCCACCCTGTACGTTCACTCTGATACCCGGGTGCGCGTGCATATAGAGCTCAGCGAGACGTTCCGCAAACGGTTGAACGGAGGTTGAGCCTGCAATGGTGATTCCTTGGCTGCCGTTTTTCCTGCAGTGTGCGCAAGGCAGAAGAAACGCAGTAGCATATGACAGGAGGACAAGAACTTTGGCAGCCCTCCTACCGAGCTCCAGTGACATGTGTGAAGCAGAATACAAGAAACGATGAAGTTGTGATAAGGAAAGTGTCAAGAAAGTGTTAAGGGGTCGGGATGGCTTGCCGTCGTCTTGGCATCCGGATTTGCGCATGTTGGTTGGTGTTCTATAATCAGAGCGGTGCTATCAGACAGGTCAAGTTCGGGGTTGGCGGTGCCGCTGGCTGAACGGATGCGACCAAGTACCTTAGATGGCATAGTCGGTCAGGAGCACCTGCTTGGCCGGGGTAAGTCTTTCAGAAGAATGCTGGAGCGGGGAGAGCTTCATTCGATGATACTCTGGGGCCCTCCCGGTTCTGGAAAGACCACGCTGGCGCGTGTCATTGCTGGCTATGTGTGTGCTGATTTCGTTCAGGTGTCAGCAGTCACATCAGG
>JBDRUL010000204.1:0-878 GCA_039801305.1 Caldifarciminota bacterium
GTCATGCTCCTGTCCGTTTGCGGAGCTAGCGACGGTGTAGGAGCCCATTGTAAGAGCGTCGGCCACGGGCGGATTACCGGGCTGCCAGGTCGTGCCGAGGTCTGAGGAGACGAGAGCGTTCAGCCGCGTGAGCGGCGAGTTGCTGTGGTCCTTGTAGAAGAGATAATGGCGGACTCCGCCATAGTACAGTCGAAGAGAAGCGGCACCGCTGGTGACAATATCATCCTGGCGCGTGAAGGTGATACCGCCGTCAGTTGAACGGCAGTGGTAGATGCGGCCGGAGTTACGGCCGCAGCAGAATATGCTTATCGAGCCGTCAACCCGGGGAAGGAGTTGCGGGTCGCTTACGGGCTCTGGTGCGGTGAATGCCCGTACACTGCTGTACCAGGCGGGTTCGGCCGATGTTATCAAAGCTTTTCTGAATCCGACCAGAGTATCGGCTGCGAGATAGCCCAGATAGAGTGAGTCACCAAGCACAACGATGTTTGGTGAGCGTCCGCTACCAACCTCCCGCTGACCTGCCCAGTCGGTGCCGATGAACCAGCCGCAGTATATCCTGGCGCTGGGGTTGCCGCTGTTCTGGCTGAGTTCGTGATAGGCGAGATAGGTGACATTACCCCGTCGGGCGAATGCGAGGTCTTCAAAGGTCTGGTCTTCGGGCCGCGAGACATATAGGAGCTGGGGCGCTGACCAGCTGAGTCCTTCGTCGGTAGAGAAGCTGCTGAACAATCCCCTTTTCGACATGCTAGTGGTAGGATAGGAGAAGCTGTCTGCCACGAACGAGAGGAGCAATCGCCAGCCGGCGCCCGTGGCAGAGTCAGGCGGCAGTGCGGTGAGCACCGGATTCTTGACCAGACCCAGATAGCGCAGGCTCGGGA
>JBDRUL010000204.1:888-3479 GCA_039801305.1 Caldifarciminota bacterium
GTCTGGGAGCGGTTCCGGCTGCGCGCACATTGGCACAATAGAAGTTGTCACCAGAGATGAAGTCATGCTGTCGCCAGATTCTGATGCCGGCCACTGCCCGGTTCTTCAGCTTGAGTCCGGTGTCGAATATTGCCAGTCGGACGCCGGTGCCGAAGTATCCGCGCGCCGCCACTTCCGGAACGCCGAGCATATAGGCCTGATTCCAGGCTGCGCCCCAGAAGCGGTGAGCGCGGGCAGTGTCAAGGCCGCGCGCTTCTGGCTCGGGCGGAGAGTGTTGCAACTGGACAACTGGTTCTGGCAAGATCTCGACAGCGGTGCATACCGGTTTGACCGCATGGACGAAGGGCAGACCCCAGACCTGTCGGGCAAGAGCCGGGCTCATTTCGAAGCTGGCGGCATTCAGCCAGCGGGATGCAGTACGCAGTCGTGCGCCCATCGATTCGACGCGGCGGATATAGTCTTCACGGACAGGCAGGTCGTCGAAGTCGAAGGCCTGAACTCCGGGCTGCGCCCGGCGCTCGAGCGCTGGCGGGGCCGCGCTCTGTGCAAACCTGTCGAGTGCTACCTGGTACTCTCTATCAGTGAAGACTCCCTTGTCGGTAAAGAAGACCCAGACAGTACTAGTCTTTATCTCTGGTAATGGCTCTGCCTGTGGCACACGGACGTATTGCGGGCTGGCAGCAAAAAGCAGCAGAAACAGATACAAGTCCGGTTCCTTCGCTTCAGGTTTCTGCGGACATTGTGCATACCCCGCGCAGGAGTTGAACCTGCAACCCGCGGATTAAGAATCCGCTGCTCTGCCGGGTTGAGCTAGCGGGGCACATTCCCAAACGCGCCCGGCGCGACTCGAACGCGCAGCCTACGGGTTCGAAGCCCGGCGCTCTGTCCTGTTGAGCTACGGGCGCAGTTGCCGTAATCGGTCGTGCTCCGGGCAGACCCGCAAGCAGTGTAGCGATTCAAGAGCCAAAAGCAAGCTCGCAGGAGGCTCTGAATCTCGCAGGGTGAGTGAGGGGAGTTGAACCCCCAACATCCTGAGCCACAGTCAGGTGCTCTAACCGGATTGAGCTACACTCACCAGCACAGCTGCAGGAAGTATATAGTCTCTGCTTCGATTGTCTATACGGTTCGTTCAGCCTGACAGTATGCAAGTAACATGTATCCGACAGCCTGCCAGGTGCGATTGAGCCACCGGTGACACGGATGGAGTTTCCTGCTGGCCGGATGTCGCCCAAACTTGGTCAGCACGATGCCTTGCAGCTGCGCCGGACAGCTTACCCCGGCAGTCCCCCTGGGCAGTCCCGGGACGATTCCCCGGGTGCTATCCTGCATGCCGGCTGAAGCCCTGACTCTCGTCCCGTGTGCCGTCCTGATGAGCGTCCAGTGCCCGATGTCGGGTCTTTCTCTTTGTCGAGTCCGCTGCTGGTTGTTGTCTGCTGTCCCATGGAAGATGCCGGTGGTAGTGCAGACCTGCTCGCTGTGTACTTTGCTGTGCCGTGTACCGGCAGGGGTTTACTGCCGACTCTCGACGCTCTCGTTGAGGCGGATGCAGACGCAGTTGCATTTCCGATTCCCGTGTCGGCTTCAGCCGGGGGTGCCGTAGCCTTGACTGTCGGACTAGTCCGGTTATGGACTGGTCAAACCGGGGTTCTTCTGTGCTGACCAGCTGTCTGGGGTTTCATCCTTTGACTTGATGCGGCAGTGTTGGTATATTCGCTTGTTTCCTGTTGAGAATATCTGGAAAAACAAAGGAGCATCTGCAATGGCAGTGAACAAACCGATGAAGAGAATACTGGTGACCGGCGCTGTGGGGCAGATAGGATCAGAGCTGACATTTGAGCTCAGGCGGCGGTACGGAGCAGAGAATGTCATTGCCACCGGCCGCAAGACTGCTCCGTCCAAGGAGCTGGAGGAGTCAGGGCCGTTCTATTTCATAAATGTAACCGACCGCAACTCGGTAGTCGAGGTAGTCAAGAAACACAACATTGATACGATATACCATATGGCCGCGATCCTCTCGGCTACCGGTGAGAAGAATCCGTCACTCTGCTGGGACGTGAATATCAATGGCACGCTTAACATTCTCGAGATTGCACGTGAGTTCGAGATGGCGAGGGTGATTGTGCCGTCTTCCATTGCGGCGTTTGGTCCTGAGACTCCGCGTGAGAACACTCCTAACGATACGATTCTCAAGCCGCGCACGATGTACGGAATAACAAAGGTAGCTGGAGAGCTGCTGGGTGACTACTACGTGCGGCGTTATGGACTGGATGTACGCGGTTTGCGTTATCCGGGTATCATTTCGAATATGACCCTTCCCGGTGGCGGTACAACCGACTACGCGGTCGAGATCTTTTACGAAGCGATCAAGCACAAGCGATACAAGTGTTTTCTGCGCGAAGACACGCGCCTGCCGATGATGTACATGCCCGATTGTCTGAAGGCGACTATCATGCTGGCTGAGGCGGATTTCAACCGGCTGAAGCACCATTGCGACTTCAACGTTGCTGCAATGAGCTTCTCAGCAGGCGAGCTGGCAGCGGAGATCAGGAAGCACATACCGGAGTTCAGGATTACCTATGAGCCGGATTTCC
>JBDRUL010000205.1:0-3472 GCA_039801305.1 Caldifarciminota bacterium
GCTGCTGACGCTGCTAGTCTTTGCGCTGGTGGCTATGGGCGGTGCCAGAGTCATTCAGCTGGTAGCACTGGGTGAGGCAGACCAGACAGTGAAAGACCTTGGTCTTTCCGCAATCACGCTTTTCTGTGTGCTCATTGCAGTCCTTGTTGGCGGCAGAATTGTTTTCAAAGAGGTGGAGAGACGGACAATCTATCTGGTTCTGGCAAGACCGGTGCGCCGGATGGAGTTCATTCTTGGTAAGTACTTCGGGCTGTTGGCGGTACTGGGAACGAGTCTGGTGCTGATGACTATCGGTTTCTATCTCGTTCTGTTTACTTCCGGTATGGGTACACCGCTGAACCTGCTGTGGGCAGTGCTGATGACCGGATTCGAGCTGGCACTGCTGACGGCAGTGGCTGTGATGTTTTCGACACTGGTTACGCCAGTGGCAGGAGCGGTGTTTACGCTGGCGGTCTATGTGATCGGACATGGTGCGCCGCTGCTGAAGCAGCTGGCGGCAATGAGTCCCTCGAAGGTGGTAGATGCCATCGGACTCTTTCTCTACTATGTTTTGCCCAACCTTACAAACTTCAACATCCGTGGCGAAGTGGTGCACGGTGTGCTGTTAAATCCGGAAGCACTGCTGCTTTCTGTTGCTTATGCGCTGGTCTATACTGCAACTCTGCTCCTGATTTCCATAGCCACGTTCAGTCGTAAGGACTTCTGAGCCGAAGATGCTTGAGGAGATTCGCGCTCCGGCGCCTCCCCGGCCCGGCTGGCTAGAGAAGATGCTGCCGGCAGTGGTGATCGTCTGGGGCTTTGTGGGGGTGTATCTTCTGCAACTGGCAATCGACAGCACGAGCCGGGCGCGTTCGCGCGAGAGAATGGTGCAGGAACTGGCGTACTTTCCTTCAGGGCTGCTGGTGCGACAGGCGGCTATCGAATATCAGGAACTGGCAGCGGATATCGTCTGGCTCGTTGCTATCAACTACTATGGTCACAAGGAAGAGACCAACCAGCGGTACGAGTGGCTCGGGCACATCTTCGATGTATTGACCACACTCGACCCGCGCTACATCAGCGCCTATCTGTATGGAGCCACGGTGATGGCGGATGCAGCTAAGGAGCCGGACAAGGCATTGGATTTGCTCTACCGGGGGATGAGGGATAACCCGATGGACTGGCGTCTGCCATTTGATGCCGGTTTTATCACCTATCAGCAGATAAGAAGGCAGGATCCCCGTGCGGCGACCGCAGCCGCAGCGACCGCAGCCCGGCTGTTCCGGATTGCGGCCAAGTTGCCGGGAAGCTGGACACTGGCAGAGAGGTTTGCGCCTTATGTGACGGCAAAGGCAGGGGATTTCGCAACTGCGGAGAGCATGTACAAGGATCTGTATTACAGCACCGAAAACAGGAAGCTGCGGGAAGTGATTATCCGGCAGGTGCGGGCGATGAAGAGAGACAGGAACCTGTATGAGCTGCAGGCGGCAGTCGATTCCTTCCGGACAGAGCTGGGCAGATTGCCGGTCGCCCTATGGGAACTGCGGAGCCGGGGTTATGTTCGTCGGCTGCCCGAAGACCCTTTTGGTGGAGTGTACTATATTCAAAACGGCATGGTGATGGTCTGGGATACCACGAACACCAGACGGCGCTGACAGCTCTCACACTTGACATGAGGCGGAAAATGCCTATACCTTACATTATGCGAGGAGACGCCATGGGTCGCCATAACGGTTTCACACTGGTTGAGTTGCTGGTGGTTATCATGATTCTGGGCACACTGCTGGCGATGGCGGTGCCGCGGTATGCCGGATTCCGCGAACAATTGCGCAAGACCGCTATGAAGGCAAATGTGGTAGAGGCGCAAAAGGCGGTCGAGCTTTTCCACCTGAATCAGGGCCATTATCCGGACGATTTCTACGAGGATGGCGCGGGAGCGTATTTTGACGGCGGTGACTTTGCCGCGGAAAAGCTGGGAAAGCTGCCCATCAATCCTTGGACAGGACGAGAGATGGACCCGGATGAATTCAATCCCGAGGATTATGACCGACAGGAGGATGCCTATAACACGGATGAGAACGGTCCGAACGACTTCAGCGGCTACTATCCCGGCGAAATTGTCTATGGAGTCTGGGAGCCAGGCGGGGCCGTTCATCCGGTAGTCTACGGGCTGGTTGGTATCGGAATGGCGGGAATGTCAGTCCGGGACTTCGACCAGGACGACAACGCGGTGATATTTGTTCGCCACAACTAGGGAAGTGCCCGGTGAACAGAGATTATACAACAGTGGGATTGACACCGAAGGGGTCGGGTTCTATAATTGCCGCTGTGCGTGGCACGCCTGGCCGCGAGCGCGGGTTTACGCTCGTGGAACTGCTGGTCGTGATATCCGCGATCGGCATCCTGCTGGCGTTTCTGATGCCACGTATGATTGCCCAGGTCACAAAATCCGCAAAGAGCACGGCTACGTTGCGTGAGCTGCAGCTGCTGCGTGAGGCGATTGTCGGGGATCCGAGTCTGGTGGTGGAGGGGCAGTATGTGAAACCCGGCTTCAAGAATGATGTCGGTCGCTATCCCCGTCATCTGGTCGAACTTGCTACCAGTAATCCGTTTCAGGGTATATATGAGCGCATTGAGTACCCTGGCAAGGAGACGTTGAGTCTGTATGATCCGGTTACCCGACATGGCTGGAACGGACCTTATATTGCTGAGGACGGCAACTTAGGCTATCTGTACGATGCATGGGGAAATCAGTACCAGTTCTACACTGAGGGCCTTGAGACGCTGGGTCTCAAGAGCGCAGGTCCTGATGGGCTTTTCTATGGTCAGCCCGGAGCCCTGACAGACGACGATATCAAAGTGAGATTCTGATATGGCAGCTGGCAGTCGGTACGAGCGCGGTATCACCCTGCTGGAGCTGCTGGTGGTGCTGATGATACTCAGTCTGATTCTGACAGCGGCAGTAAAGACATGGGATGTGACACTGCAGCGGGGCAGGTTTGAGCAGACGCGCCGGAAACTCGACCAGATTGCCACAGCCATTGTCGGAGATCCTGACTACATTGTTGAAGGGCGCAGAGTTAGCTTCGGGTATGTAGGAGATATGGGCAGCATGCCCAACAGTCTTACAGACCTTGCGGTGCGCCCACCGGCATCTCCGCCGGAGAGCAGCTGCTGGCGGGGACCTTACATTAGAGGTGCGTTCAGCGAATCGCCGGAAAGTTACAAGTTGGACGCATGGGGAGACAGTATTATCTATTCTCGTGACAGCATGTTCGTCCGTAGTCTATGCGGTGCGGGGTTTGTTGACCGTAGTCGCTGGCTCACGCGGTACTTTGGTTTTACGCGCGCGCAGCTCGAATTGAATACCGTCGACGGTCGGGTGCTCGATGCCCGAGGCTATCCACCGGATGACAGCCTGCTGTTCAGGCTACAGGTCGTTCTCGACTACCCCCGCAACGGTATGCCTTTTCATGCTCTTGACAGTGTCCGC
>JBDRUL010000206.1:0-3459 GCA_039801305.1 Caldifarciminota bacterium
CCACTGGAGCTTTGGCCATTTTCGCGGAGAAAGATCCCGAGCAAACTTACACCCGCACTGGCTGAGTATGGGAGGGCGTCGGGACATTCGCGACTCATCATGACACGGGATTCAAGACCGTAATACCCGAAAGCTTCGTTTCCCGCACCATAACGATAGTAGGATCCATTTAGCGAAATCGCAGCGTCAGTCCGTCCACGAGCCAACTGATACTTGCTGGTTGCTGTCAGCCCCGGCCCGAGCCCCCAACGAAAACCAAGCTCAGTACGGTCAGAAATCCCAACTCTCGCATTGACCTCCGGGAAAGGGAATAGCAGGAACCCGAAGGTTCTTGTGTTTACACCCGGCTCTTGAGTTGTGTATATGTTGACTGGAGTTACCGCTGCGCCGATCTGGAACTCTCCTTTCGGTGCAACCCGGGCGGTGTCGTACGTACCCAGAAAAGTGGCACAGCCTGGGAAAATGAGCATCATGCATATTGCGAGCCAGAGTGCAGACTTCACATACCCTCCTTTGACTGTCTTCTCCATAGGGATGTTAACGATTCAGCCGACATGAAGGTCAGCAGGCAGGAAAACGGCTCACCAGGTTTGCCTCCGAAGTCGCCATGTTAGGCAGCAGGTCTCGGGCTGTCAAGTAGTCTTTGCTAAACCGTGAACCCGCAACTGTTGAGAAATGATGCGCCAGCTCTTGACAAAGTCCTGGTGATGGCAATGAGCACGAATATGCCTGCCGGACAGTCTTGCTGTCTTGGGGGATTGGCTGCATCGCCAATCTCTGACTGTGGTTCTGATATCCTGAAGGCGGGTAGCTAGAACACGTGCCCAGGGTGAATTTGCCATCCCGATTGACAGTGAACGTGCCCGGGCTAGATTATGCCGTCAATCGAGGTGTCCACCGTGCGGATATGCGGGCAGCAAGGGTCTACAGGGTTCCTTTGTCGGTCTTTCCTGTCGACCGGTAACCCAGGGATGGACAGATTGTCACCTGCCTCGATTTTCTATCGGGATACGGCGATCTTCGAGGTCTTGTCCGGTTTGAGTTCGGCGTGATGCGGGGTGGCAGAGAGAGTTACCGCAATGCCCGAGTCGTCTGAGCTGCCGGTCATAAGCTGGCAGGTGCATCGGGCAAGGGAGTCACCGGTACGTACAGTGCTGGTGTCGATATTTCTGGTTGCCTTTCTTCTCTTTGCTGGCATATCCTTCTCCTGGCTGATGGCAGTGGTGGCAGCGGCGGTGATCTTTGTTGCCACGCATACCTATTTTCTGCCGATCGGGTACACCCTGAGCAGCCAGGGAATCGAGGTGGACAAGTTCTTCTTCAGTTATACCTATGAGTGGAGCCGGTTCCGGCGGTGGTTTCGCACGACCGGCGGAATCGTAATCAGCCCGTTCTCAGAGCAGACTTTTCTTGATCACTTCCGGGGGGTGCATCTGCTGCTGCCCAAGGATGACAAAGCAATAGTGGCCTGGCTTGAGCAGCGGTTCGCTCCGCCAGTACCGGATGACCGGCTGCGGCTTGATGAGCCTGACTCCGGGGCAACAGGTTCTGAAACAGAGAGAGCAACAGGGGGATAGAGATGGTGATGATGCTCGTGGCGATGCTGCTGACCGGGGTCGAGGATACGGTCATATTCTACGACAGCGGGATTCACCGGACATGGTGGTGTTCAGACCGGGACTCTTTTGGTGCTGCGGTCAGGTTTACGCCCAGAGAGTATCCCTGTGATGTTGTCGGTTCCAGGGCAGAGATAAACTACGACGACGGTCAGCAGATATATCTGCGTGTGTACGACGACGATGGCGCTGGCGGTCTGCCCGGAACGATTCTCTACAATGAGCAGCGTCTGGATGTGCCGCACCGGCTGACACCAGGTTTTCGGGATTACGATTTCACCCGACCGGTGACGATTGAGAGCGGTGACTTCTACATCGTCTGGTGGCAGAAGAACATTTGGGATATGGTCTTTGGCACAGATGACCATTTCGATTCGATCTCCAGGCAGTGGTGGTACTTTCCGGATCTGGGCTGGGTGACGCCAATGGGAATGGATGCCGCTGACCACCTGATACGGGCAAAGGTCAGGTATGGAACCGGAATAGAGGAGTGTCTGCCAGCGCTGACACCGCGGGCGCAGATCGGCATCTATCCGAATCCGGCAGGAGATTTCGTGACGGTACGTCTGTCCGGGTTTGCGGCTGGCAGTCCGGTTGCGCTTGTGCTCCACGATGTGGCGGGCAGGGTTGTTCTGAGAACGGGCATTGAGCCCGGCACTGGCTGCTGCCAGCTGGATGTGACAGAGCTGCCCGCTGGCATCTATTGCTGCGCAGTCTGGAGTGCCGGCCGAGTCAGCAGAGCCAGGCTGGTGATTCAGCACGATGGCAGGGAGGAAGGCAGATGAGTGCAAGAGAGCTGGCAGTAGCAGGCGCAGATATCGACCGGATGATCATCAACCTGCGCGGGCAGAAGGTGATGATCGATGCAGACCTTGCCCGGTTGTACGGAGTTGAGACTAGGGTGCTGAATCAGGCGGTCAGGCGCAACCGGGAGCGGTTTCCGGATGACTTCGTGTTTCAGCTGACCGAGGAGGAGAAGGCAGAGGTCATCACAAACTGTGATCACCTTGCGAGCCTGAAGTTTTCGCCAGTCCTGCCCTATGCGTTTACCGAGCACGGCGCGGTGATGGCAGCAGCGGTGTTGAACTCGGCAAGAGCCGTAGAGGTGAGCGTCTTTGTGGTGCGGGCGTTTGTGCGGATGCGCAAACTTCTGTCCGGACACCGGGAGCTGGCGCTGAAGCTCGCCGAGCTGGAGAGACGGGTGACCAGACAGGATGCGCGCATTGCCGCGCTGTTTGATGCTGTCCGGCAGATGATGCGCCTGCCAGCCAGCCGGAAATAGATCAACCCAGATGAGCGGAGGCAGAGATGTCAGGAATGCTTATAGCAGTGGCGGTATTCATGGCTGGTACTGATTCGCTGGCGGCCGGTGTGCTGGCAAGGGTAGTTCTGCCGGAACCCCAGAAGAGCGGTCAGGTGTCGGTCGAGGAGGCACTGTTCAAGCGACGTTCGGTACGTGAGTTCACTGCCGATTCGGTCAGCCTGGAGGCGGTGAGCCAGCTCTGCTGGGCAGCTTATGGTGTAACTCGCCGGCTGCGGAGCACAGAAGTGCGTGGCGGGCTGAAGACCGCGCCTTCAGCCGGCGCCACCTATCCGCTGGAGCTCTATCTGGTAGCAGGGGAGCGGGGGGTGGAAAACCTGCCTCCCGGCCTTTATCGCTACAACCCTCTGGCCCACAGCCTGGAGCCTGCAGCCGCAGCCGGTGACCTCCGGGCCGCCGTGGCCCGGGCTTCCCTGCATCAGACCTGGATGGCCGAAGCCCCGGTCATGGTGGTCATCGCCGCGGACTACCGGCGCTGCATGGCCCGCTACGGAAACCGCGGCATCCAGTACACCCACATGG
>JBDRUL010000207.1:0-3413 GCA_039801305.1 Caldifarciminota bacterium
TTGGTTGAACATCGTGGTCGTCCTATCTGCATCGGGGATTGTTGAATGAAAACGCCTCGGGGGGAGTCCCGAGGCGGCCATCGAGCCGTCGAGAGAACTCCGCTCAGGCCCCGAGGAGCCCTGGCCAGTGACCAGCCCGTAGACCAGCCGGGGGTTGGCTTGGCACAGCTGCTCGGGCCCGAGCCCGTAGCGCCAGAACTCAAGCGTCTTATTCCCTTTCAAAGCCCAGAAAGCATAGGTGGAATAGACGATGTCGCCCCCGGCCTTAACACGCTTGCGCTTCCCAGTAGAGCCATAGGACGGAATCGTCTCCAGCTCCGTCCAGAGACCAATCCCTGTACTGAACCGCCAGAACTCCTGCGTATTGCCACCCTTCAGGGCATATATGGAACCATCATACCAAGCACCACAGCCCCCGTCCTTGGACTTCTTTGACTTGCCTAACCTACCGACGAGCGGCATACCCGGGAGTGGCACAGTTGCCCATGTGTGAGTAGCCAGATCAAATGACCATAGCTCGTGATATTTCGCCTTGTGGGCATAAATAGTGCCGGTGCCATCGTATACGAGGAACGAGCCTTTGTCCCATCTTCCTTTTGACCCCACCGGCGCTTCAGGCAAGAGAGTATCCCAGGTATTGGTCACTGTGTTAAAACGGAAGAAATCAGTCTTGTACCCTTTCAGCAGGTACACGTAACCGGTATCATTTTCAACCACGTATACCATGTCAGTCCCGCCCTTGACCTTCTTGCCAGAAGCACCCAGCGGCACACTTGCAAGCTGACTCCAGCTCATGGTCGCAATGTCATACCGCCAGAAACCCACAGTATTGTTGCCCTTGGTTGCGTAGACACTGCCATTGCCGTCACATACCCCTTGGGCACCTTTGTAGGGCGGCTTAGCTTCGGTTCCGTTAGGGATGGGAGTCAAAGCAGCCCAGTTGTGCCCAAGCACCGGTCGGGAGTAGAAATCACCTGTCTTGTACCCCTTGCCACAGTAGATGATATCTGTCGAAGGATCTACCGCCAACCATCCCCCGTCTTTGACCGCCCTGCCAGACGGCTGTGCAGGTATCGCCTCTACTTCTACCCAGCCTCGCGGCCATGACATCCCGGCCGGTATGACCCGGAAACTGCGCCGAGAGGTATCGTTCTCCGGATGCCGGTCACCAACTGCATTGACATAGCCCGTTGCTGTCCATACCCCGACTCTTGTCAGAGGACTGGACTCGGCGAACTCAAGCGTCTCCTCGGTATTCGGATCTACAGTTGCCTGCAACGAATCAAGGTAGACTAACGCATCGCTGCCATCGTCCAAGCGGAAGAAAAACCAAGAAGATGTCTGAACCGAACCCAGATTGACTACCCTTACCCGCGGAACCACTGTTACTCCGGAGTCAACCCGGCTAGCCGGCGCAAGAATCTCCAGAACAGCCATGTCCACAACCTGCACACTGACTGTTGTCTCCTGTCTGTCGTTTCCCGGCTGCATATCACCAATAAGACGGGTGGAACAGACCACCGGCCAAGTCCCTCGCAGTCTCGCCGTCCAAGTGGTAAAGTTCTGTAAAACACTGTCGCCGGGCCCAAGGTTAACCGTCAACGTGTCCAGGTAATTCGGGCCGATTCGCATCATTGCTTGGAAACTCTCGTTAGCATTGCCATAGTTTCGTAGCCAAGCCTTAGGCTGGATAACATCGCCTGAGTCAACGGTACCCACAGGGGTAACAATACGAATGCAGGCCGCATCCCGAAACAGAACAAATGTCGAGTCTACAAGCAGGTTGTTGGACGGTTGCTGGTCACCAGTCATAGCCACTGTACAGCGGATTGGCACCCAGCCCGGTGTTGCGGCATTCCAGTCGCGAAAGGAGAGCACCACCGAGTCTCCCGGATTGAGCAAACCGCTGTAGACCGTTGTATCGCTGTAACCGCTGCCGATCGAAAGAATGGCTCTGAAACTGGCTCTCAAATTGCCGGTATTGACAAACCGCACTCTGGGTGTCACGGTCGCACCGAGCGGCGTAGTGTCGAGTGGAACCAGAATCTGCCGACAAGCCATATCGGCAAACGGATGACCAAGACGCATGACGAAAAGGTCTCGTACATAGCCAGCAATATACGGGCGGTAGTATTCTCCGCCGACATAGACGTGATCTGAATCGAGAACGGCAATACTTGAACCCATAGTCGTGTTATTGAACGGGCCAGTCCATCTGTACGCCCAGAGCGTATCGTGGGGATTGGTATTGTCGCACTTGAATGCGGCAACGAACATCTGACGGTCGCCGGCGATGCCGCTCATGTAGATCTTTCCGTGCCGATAGGCAACGTCAAGACCATAGTCATCGACTCGGCCACCCTGACCATACAGGGCACCAGCACCCCAGCGCGCACCGAGGTTATAGGTATACTTCTGTACAAAAGCCTGATAGTTATTAGAAGCAACCCATTGGTAGCCAGTCACATACACGTTCTGAGGCGAAGAATCATCAAGACAGATGGCACAGGGAAAATCGTCACCTCTGCCCGAACCGTTGAGTTGAGTCGTTGCTGGTGTACCACCGGTCGGCTGGTAACGAAGTATGTTAATGTCAAAGCCATCGTCGGTCGGGTCGCTCACTCCCGCCACATAGATGAGTCCTGAGTTAGCTACGACGACGTCAAACGCTGCATCGTCCCGGTCGAGACTGCCCGGATAGTAGTACTGATGCTCCCAAAGCCTGGTACTGTCGCGGAACTTCATAGTCCACATCTCCAGCTCGCGCAGCCGGTGCGAACCATAGCCGGTCACAACAAGACAGGAGTCAGGACCAATATCCATCGCGGTAGCACAATTCTCCCAGTCATAGAAGTCCTCCATCAGCACAAAATCTGGGTGCCGGTCGCGCCGGTTCGCAGCTGAATAGAGGGTGTCGAGAATATACTTCCTGACCCAGATCGGTAGCATCGAATCGGTACGGGTGCGCATCACGAAGAAGGCATTCCCCTGAAATCCGGCAGTATCGACCCAGACCGTTCCGCAGATGTAAACATCGCCCTGTTTTCCGATCACCAAATCATAGGCGCAGTCATCTTCCGGATAGCCGGCACGCAGCTTGTTGATCGAAATCGGCTGACCGCTGGAATCATACTTTCCCCAGGTTATGTCTTCGCTGTCGATAGTGTCGGTTCCAACCGTGTAGCGGTTCCTGGTCTTGCCCGCAAAATAGACATTGCCTACTGAGTCAACAGCAATCGCATGGGCAATGTCTTCTGGACTGTAGGTATTACCGTCGACCGCGCGCATCCACACTGTGTCTCCCCAAGGCGTAAACTTGGCAATGAGCATGTTCGTGTGCGAAGTTGGATTGGGGAATTCGCCTGATCCACAGATGTAGACGTATCCCCGTGCATCGGTACACATATCTGCCA
>JBDRUL010000208.1:0-3373 GCA_039801305.1 Caldifarciminota bacterium
GGCTACCTGCTGCTAGTGTTGTTTCTTCCTGTTCTAGCAGGTGCCCAGCCGCCGCTTCAGATTCAGGGCTCCAACCGGGCTGAGTTCTGGGGCTACCGGACCGAATGGCAGACGCACTTTGAAGACAAGCTGGACTTATCACTTGGTTACGGTGATATCAGGGGGGGGATTGGACTGTTGCTCTTTGAACCATCCAAGCACAGTCCGGCCGTGCGCAAGCCTCTTTTCCTCTTCGATTACTCCCTGGCTTACAGTCCTGAACAGCTCGAAGTGTTGGTGGGTAGGTACTATCAGGAGTTCGGTAGAGGACTAGTACTAAGGACCTACTCGGACGAAGACTTCCGTCACTATAAGAGTCTGCACGGGCTGCGCGGCAGGCTGCGACTACCGTTGGGTGCGGAACTCGTACTTCTGGGTGGACGATTGCGCGACGTCTTCTTTCAGGAGAACACTTACAAGGTGACGAATTCAAGCGATACGACCGACGGATTGCTTGGTGCCGAACTGCAATACTCGCCGGTTTCTTTACTGAGCGCTAGTGGTCGCTACGTACGTATTAACCGAGATGTTGATCCGTCTGCCAAAGCCTTCACCGAGCTTTTTGGCGGAGATGGCAGTGTGCAGTTTGGTCCGGTTTCATTGTACGGCGAGGGTTGCTGGCGACTTGGCACCAGACCGGGGATTGGTGGCAGGGAGAAGGGTTTTGGCTGGTTTGTCAGCGGTAGCATGGCGCTGCCGGGATTCTCTGTTCTGGCGGAGTATATGGATTATGATAGGATAGGCTTCCCGACTGGAGTCTACCGCTACAATGACCCGCCGACACCAATCAAGTCTGGAGTGGCGCTGAATCGAGGAATTGACGAGCGGGGCTGGGGGATAACCGGAGGTGGAACACTGCCAACAGGTACTTATGCCGAGGTCAATTTCGGTCGATTGTTTGTGCATGACGATACCGGTGCAGGTGTTATCGAATGGGAGACCAGAGCGCGACATTCGGCCGGAGCTGAATGGACATTTGAAGCCAAGTTCAATCATATGTTACAAAAGAATGTCGAACAGGGTACTTACCGACGGATTACCGACCGCCCCATATTGCTTGTAAACTACCTGTTCGGTCGACATTCTTTTTCCTTGGAACTTGAGTGCGGATTCGTTTGCGAGGAGCCGACAGATACCAGTCACGGCAGCCGCTGGCATTACCATGAGCCACTGGTTTCGTTTTCTTGGGGCATCGGTGAGCCATTACTGTTTACTCTTGGCTGGCAAGGAGTTGATAAGGATTCACTCAAGCGATATAGTAACGAGAAGTCATGGCCGATGTTTGAGACAGTTTGGAATATCACTGAACAGAATATGCTGCGGTTGCGTATAGGTGCGGAGAAAGGCGGGTACACCTGCTCGGGTGGCGTCTGCAGATATGAATCGCCGTTCAATGGGCTGAAGCTGCAGCTTATCAGTCAATTCTAGGTTATGTGCTGAGAAGGATGAAGGTACGGCGAGCCGGGTTCATTCTGCTGCTAGTATTGGCGGTGGTACTGGTGGTTGCCGGTGTGTTAGCGCAGAATCTCGATATCATATACCGTTTCGCGGCACAGATATGACCATCGTGCATGGGCCTCGTGTAGGCTCACAGAATCAGCGAGCATAGTTCAAACTTGAAGGGTGGAGTGAGACAGCCACTTCTTACAAAGACCAGAGTTGTGTGGTTTGTCGGTTTTGCCAGTTTTGCTGCTTTGGTGTTTGTGTTGTTCTGGTGGCTCGGGGGGCTTACACCGGTTCAGGTTTTTTTGTACGGGTGGTTACCCACTGTACTTGTAGGTCTTTACGTTGCGTTTCAGGCCGGTAGAGTAGAAAGACGACGGAGATGGTTTGCTTTTGGGGCACTCGCGCTGGCAGGGACGCTCGTTTCGCTCTGGCTGATTCTTCATCAAGGGTTGCTGTGGTGGCGGGTGTTGGTGCACGGTCTGATACCACTATTGTTGTTCGCGCTCGCGGCGGTTTTTGCTGGAAACAGGGTGGCGCCCTATCGGTTGGTGCAGATTTTTTCTTTCGTTGCCCTGAATGGCTACTTTCTGGCGTATGTTCATAACTCCGTCCTCTTTTCGGGTTTTCTCAAGCGGATTCCGCAGCCGGTCCTAAACTGCTACGGCGGGCCGCTGGCCTTTTTCGCCTGTCCGATCGGTTCGTTCCAACAAATGCTGGGTCAGCCGAACCCAGCGGTTGCGTCTTTCTTTGAGAGGCTGGCGGCCGGGACGAGTGGTTTCATGGTATCACTAGGCAGGGCATTGTCGCATGTGCCTTTTCTTCCGCTGGGTGTGTTCGTGCTGGTCGGCGCGATAGTGGGACGTGCTGCGTGTGCTTGGGTCTGCCCCTTCGGGCTGTGGCAGGATCTTTTGTACAAAATCAGAGTTGGAGCCAGAGCCGGCTGGCGGCGCTTTCTGACATTAGCAGTGATCGGAGCGCTTGGTCTTTACGTGGTATTGCTGCTGAAATGGTTTCTGGGGCTGGCGTTGTGGAAACTGCTGTTTTTTGGCTGGGTGCCGTTCATGTCAGCCATACTCTGTGTGGTTGTCAGGGGAAAGACAGACTTACCTAAACGACTCTCCTTAGGAGGGTGGCTGGTAGGAATTGCTCTGGGGGCGGTAGTCTGGTTCAAGTTTGATCCCAGTTTCGGGGTTGTGGTCGGTGTGCTGGGTATGACTTTGTTCGGTTTGAGCGGTGGCTGGTACGCGCTCATGCTTTCAGTCCCGGCCGTTTTCTTCGCAGTGGTACTCGGCCCACTCGAATTCAGTGTAGGATCGTTGGCTGGTTCTGAACTTGGGCTTGTGCTTGCGATGCTGGTGGCGGCAGTGGTAGTTCTGCTGGACCTGGTTGTTCGAGTCAGGCTGCCGGCCAGATTGCTCAAGTATGCCTTTCTGCTGGTTGTGTGTGGATTTGTAGCTTACAAGACAGCCGAGCCGTGGTTCTGCAAGCTCTGTCCGCAGGGTACGCTCGGTGCAGGTATACCACTAGTCTTGTGGGACCCCCTGAACGCGCTGCGTGGTATGGTGGGGTGGCTGTTCTATTTGAAGGTTGCGGTCCTTCTTGTTGTGTTGCTGGCGGCGATGGCGGTCAAGAGACCATTCTGCCGACTTGTATGTCCGATTGGAGCAGTGTATTCGGTGTTCAACAAGGCAAGTCTGCTGCATATGCGGCTGGACAGAACTTCCTGTACAGGGTGCGGCTTATGCAGAAAGGTGTGTCCGATGGATATTGAACCTCAAGACGGAACCAATCAGTTGGAGTGTATTCGCTGTGGTGAGTGTGCCTGGAAATGTCCTAAGGGGTCGTTGAAGTTTACGGTATAGAAACGTGTTTGATAATCAGTGGCTGA
>JBDRUL010000209.1:0-3351 GCA_039801305.1 Caldifarciminota bacterium
GCGCGTACTCATAGCCAACAACGGCTCCTATCCTGACACCGCACACTGCATCCTGACAATTACCGACTCAATCGGAACGGTTGTTTACTGTGACACTCTGACCACGGCAGTAACAGCACCCGATGATACTGCCACTCTCAATTTCCCTCCCCTCACCCTCTCTTCTGTCGGTCAATACAGAGCCACAGCCATCGCCAGCTGCACCGACGACTTCCAGCCCGGAAACGATACACTTCTCCGCCAGTTCAGCTGCACCTATGAGATCATTTACGACGACGGTATCTGGGATGCTTTCTACTGGGTAGGCAGACGTGACAATGACAAGTTCTACGTCCGTTTCACACCCACGATCTCTCCTCCCTATTCAATCCGCCACTGTCGAATAGCCACCAACATGGCGAATACGCCCTTCGACTATGTAATGATCTGCCCCGGAACAGGTAACAAACCAGACACCCTCTCGCCGCTTCACATCGAACACAACGTTTTGGCGCCATCAGCACCGGGTTGGGCTGAATTCGATCTTGACATTACCTGCCGTGACTCAGGAGACATCTGGGCGGTCATCCACTGGTCAAACTCTTCCCCAGCAATTGGAGTCGGCGCAGACGCCACTCAACCGATAGACCTGCGCTCTTACTTCTCGTCAAATCAGGACACGTTCCAGCTCTGGACGGCCCATGACTGGATGGTACGCCTGACACAGTCACCCGATGTCGGAATTGCAGCCCAGAAAACAGAAACTCCCTTACGCCAGCTTGCACTGACAGCGTCGCCGAATCCCACGCCAGGTATGATCACCTTTACCTATTCTGTCCCCCAGCCGGGAAGGATTGAACTGCAGGTCTTTGACGCTTCTGGCCGTATCTGCGCCTCGCCTCTGTCTGGGCCGGTCGGACCGGGCCGTTACTCGCTGAGATGGCTTGCCTGCAACTCAGATGGAAAAACCCTGTCGCCCGGAATCTACTTCGCCCGACTGGTGCTGCCTGAAACCGGTCAGAAGGTTGTCACAAAACTTGTGCTTACTGGGCAGGAAGCCGTCAGGGAATAGGGGCTAGAACCGGAAAATTACAGGAAGGCACGGGGTCCTGACCCGTACATCCCGTTCAGAGCCGTAAGCCCCAGCGCTATCGCAGCTGTTGGCAGTGCCACAGAACCCTGACCGGACACCAGGATAGCAGCAAGGACAGCGCCAAGAACAACCATTCCGGTCAGTACCAGTAGCCCAGATGATTCCGGCTTCTGCTTCACTCCGGTCGAACAGAAAGCAACCGCTGTTCCCCGGAACCTTCTGCAGCCACTTTCCGGTAACCTACCGAGGAACAGGAGGTTGTAACGGGATACTCTAGATGATATCAGCAGATAGCCCTCTGCCCTGACCCTGCGGTCAGTACTAACCCCCCATCACTGCGTCTGTTATCGGCTGCGACCGGCGACTTCGTTGAAAGCTCGCAGGAAGAGCCGGAACACCCGCATCAGCTCTGCTTTGGAAACCGGTCCCAGGTGACCTATCCTGACGACCCTACCACGCATCTCTGCCTGACCGTTCGCCAGCAGGACCCTGTCCCGCTTCTTACAGAGTTCCACAATCTTCGTTCCGTCCACACCCTCCGGCATCCTTATCACTGTCAGGGCATTTGCCGGCTGCTGTGGAAATATCTCCAGCCCTGCTTCAGCTACTTTTGCTCGCAGCGCCGCCGCTAGCTGCGCGTGCTCCTTCCAGCAGGCAGGCATGCCCTGACGGAGCATCCTCTTCAGCGAGACGAGCAGTGCATAGTAGAGTGATATTGCCGGAGTCCAGGGGGTCTGCCCGTTTTCGGCAAACCGGCGATACTGACGCAGATCAAAATAGAATCGGCAGTTCCGGGAACGCTCCACCTGCTCCCAGGCAATATCGTTCAACGCTATGAAGGAAAGCCCGGGTGGTATCGCAAACCCCTTCTGGGCACCGCCAACCACCACTGCCACGTTCCACGCATCCATCCGCAACTCATCAGGACCCAGCCCGGCCACGGCATCAACCACGAGGAGGCGATTCAGACGATAGCATATCTCCCCGAACGCACGGATGTCATTCAAAGCACCTGTCGAGGTTTCGGTGAGGGTCGTGAAGACGCACCTCGCTGCGTCGTTCGTCCGGAGTTTCCTCTCGAGCTCATCTGGCGGTATGGACTCGCCATAGGGTCGGACAAGTTCATCTACATATCCCCCATACCGGATGACCAGTTCACGCCAACGCTCGCCGAACTTGCCGGCAATTGCCACCACCGCCTTGTCACCAGGGCTGATCAGGTTGGCGACCGCAGCCTCCATTGCGCCGGTTCCGGAGGCGGTGAGCACGTAGAGATGCCTGGTCGCTGTCATCATCACCCTCTGAAGTCCGCTGACGACCGCCTTCTGAATCTCGCCGAAGGACGCTTCCCGATGATATACCAGTGGCGATGCCATCTCCTTCAGAAAATTGGCCGGCACGTCAACCGGGCCGGGTGTGAACAGTCGGTACTTGGGCTTCACCATACTTTTCATTCCTTTCTATTCGAATCTTTTCTCGTCTCTTTCCGACTCTCAGCGGAATCCTGGCTGCAGCTCTGCGAACGCTTGATCGCGCAAAACTCACCACACATCGTGCAGGCACCCTCAGTCTGAGAACTGGCCCGCCCGAATATCTTTCGCGCCCGCTCCGGGTCCACAGACTCGGCAATCATCCGCTCCCAGTCCAGCTCCGCTCTGGCTCTTGAAATGCGATTGTCCCAATCCAGCGCACCAGTATGATGTCGGGCAACATCAGCGGCATGCGCTGCAATCCGCGAAACTATCACCCCTTCACGCACATCCTCAACGCCCGGCAGCCCCAGGTGCTCGGAAGGAGTCACATAGCAGAGAAAGTCCGCACCACAATAGGCAGCAAGCGCACCACCTATCGCACCGCTGACGTGATCCCAGCCACAGGCAACATCGGTAACAAGAGGACCAAGCAGATACAGGGGTGCACCGTGGCAGACTGCCTTCGCCAACCTGACATTTGCCTCGACCTGGTCAAGCGGAACGTGCCCGGGTCCCTCGACCATTGCCTGCACACCAGCTGAGCGCGCCCGCCCTACCAGTTCGCCAACAACCAGGAGCTCCCGGATCTGAGCTTCGTCAGTAGCATCAGCCAATGCCCCAGGTCGCAATCCGTCTCCCAGAGACAGCGCGCAACCGTACTCTCTGGCCATTGCCAGCAGTTCGTCGTACAGTTCAAACAGCGGATTTTCTCTCTGGTTGTAGCGCATCCACTCAACGACCATCGCACCACCACGGCTAACAACACCGCACAATCTCCTGCCCGGCTCCACTGCCGCCAGGCTGCCC
>JBDRUL010000210.1:0-3291 GCA_039801305.1 Caldifarciminota bacterium
AAGACCGGCGGCTATCAGGTTGTAGACGACATTACCGAAGTCGTCCGTTGCATAAAGTCCCCACGAGTTCAGCACTGTTTTGGCGAGGCGTCCGTACAGCTTGATGGCGAGCCGGCGGCAGCCGTTACAGAGTTCCTGTCCTGAGACATGGCCTTTCTTGCCAAGGGCTTTCTGAGTGTAGCGGAGGGCTTCTTGAACAAAGGCGTAGGCTTCTAGTCGGTAGCGGGGATCACGGGAGATAATCTCTTCGATTTCCATCTCCTGCTGAGAGTAATGGGCGGGTCTGGTTCTGTCAAGCTGGTAGCTGCTTGACTGCCCATGGGCATTGTCTAGCATATCATCGTGTCATTGAAGAGTGCGGGGCAGATGAGCTATGCGGTCATGCCTTTTGGTAATGTGAGTGTGCTTTGGCGCAATCGCAGAATGGTGAGGATCGAGTTGAACAGGACGTATGGTCGGCGCGACCGAATGCTGGAGGAGGAGCTCGCGGCAGTGCTGCGTGGGCAGCAGGTACCGTTTCGTCTGCAGCCGGATTTTGAAGCTTTGCCGGAATTCTGCGCCCGGGTGCTGCGAGAGTGTGTACAGGTAGGACCCGGCCGCATTGCGACATATCGTGAACTGGCTGAGCGGGTCGGTAGTCCGTACGCAGCACGGGCAGTGGGACAGGCGCTGGCTGCTAACCCGTTTCCGCTTGTTGTTCCGTGCCACCGGGTAATACGTTCTGACATGAGACTGGGGGGCTTTACAGGTGGGCTTCATATGAAGCGTAGGTTGCTTCAAATTGAAGGTTGGCGAATTGCGAGTGGAAATGTTGTAAGTCGTTCATGAGCAGTGCCAAGAGCGACTTTAGCGTCGAGAGACTGGAAGTCGGACCGTTACAGACCAACTGCTATATCATCAGGTCAGGTGAGGAACTGGCTGTGGTTGACCCCGGCGGTGATGGTCCGGATATTCTGCGGCGACTTGCCGAGCTGGGTGGAACGGTGAGATTCGTCATCAACACCCACGGTCATGTTGATCATGTGGCTGCGGATGCGGAGATTATCGGCGAGACTGGCGCAGAGCTTCTAATTCATCCTTACGACGGACAGATGCTTTTGGAACCGGATCGGAATCTCTCGGTAATGATGGGACACTCCGTGAGGGCGCCGGAGGCCTCACGGTTCGTGGTCGAGGGCGATGTGATCAAGGTTGGAGAAGAGAGTCTTAGAGTCGTACATACACCCGGCCACACCCCTGGAGGAATCTGTCTTATTGGTAGAGATTGTGCCTTTACTGGTGATACGCTTTTTCTCGACTCAATCGGGCGTGTTGACTTCCCCGGTGGTGATGAACGGGCCATGCGGTCATCGTTGGCGCGTTTGGGAACAATGTTGAGTCGTCAGATGATGCTCTATCCCGGTCACGGACCGTTAGGGACCTTTGGTCGTGCGCTACTGGTGAATCCGTTTCTTGGCGGGATCTGGGTAGCTTGACACCAGCAGCGAAATGACTATTGTAGACAAGTCACTTTCACCGGCAGGAGACGGCTTTGAATCGGAGGTAACGTGGCTAAAGTAAGAGTCGGTATCATAGGAGTAGGCAATTGTGCTAGCAGTCTGGTTCAGGGCGTCTATTACTATCGCAACGCCAAGGAAGATGATGCTGTCCCCGGGCTCATGCATGTGAACCTCGGCGGGTATCATGTGGGTGACATCGAGTTCACGGTTGCCGTTGATATCGATAAACGTAAAGTTGGCAAGGACCTCAGTCAGGCTATCTTCACCTATCCGAATAACACTTGGAAGTTCACCGACGTACCGAAGCTCGGAGTTAAGGTCATCAGGGGAATGACACACGACGGATTGGGGTATTATTTGTCTCAGATAATCGAGAAGGCGCCTGGTCCGACAGCAGATATCGTCAAGGAGCTACGTGAGACTAGAACAGAGGTCGTTGTGAACTTCTTGCCAGTAGGTTCAGAGGAGGCAACGAAGTGGTACGTCGAACAGGTGCTCAAGGCAGGTTGCGCCTTTGTCAACGGAATTCCGGTCTTTATCGCTTCGCAGCGTTACTGGCATCGTCGTTTCAAATCAGCAGGGTTACCGGTCCTCGGTGACGACATAAAGTCTCAGGTCGGTGCAACCATTGTCCATCGGACTCTGGTGTCTCTGTTCAACGATCGCGGGGTGAAGTTGCTGAAAACAATGCAGCTGAACGTCGGCGGAAACACCGATTTCCTGAACATGTTGGAGCGCGAGAGGTTGCATTCTAAGAAGATTTCCAAGACCGGAGCCGTGACGTCATTGATTCCATATGAGATTGGTGACGAGAACGTGCACGTTGGACCTTCTGACTATGTGGCATGGCTCAAGGATAGGAAGTGGTGCTATCTGCGGATGGAAGGACAGACTTTCGGAGATGTCCCATTGAATGTTGAATTGAAGCTGGAGGTTTGGGATTCACCGAACTCGGCGGGTGTAATGATTGATGCAATCCGTTGTGCAAAGCTGGCGCTGGATAATGGGTTGTCCGGAAGCATCATCGAGCCGTCCAGCTACTTCTTCAAGACGCCCCCGGTACAGTTCCCCGATGATGTCTGTCGCGATAAAACTGAGGCATACATACGCAAGTACGGCAGAAGTGAGCAGCGGCGCTGCCACAGGGGTTCTTAGTCATACGGACTGAAGATTAGGGTCATTGCGGGGGCTCCTGATTACATTTGAAGGCGTCGAAGGTTCGGGAAAGTCGACGCAGGCCGAAATGCTTGTCGGTTACCTCTTGCGTCAAGGATACAGGGTTGTCTTTTCCCGCGAACCGGGCGGGACGGAAATAGGCGAGCGGGTAAGGAATATCCTTCTTGATCCTGCATGCAGGGGGATGGACGGCATGACCGAGCTGTTTCTGTACCTCGCGAGTCGGAACCAGCACGTACGGGAGAAGGTCATGCCGGCGATCAGGGCTGGGCAGATTGTCGTCCTTGACCGTTTTGCAGACTCGTCGGTGGCCTATCAGGGGTGGGGACGACAGCTTGGCGCTAGGTTGGTGCAGCGGTTAAACAAGCTCGCAACAGCAGCCATGCGGCCTGACCTTACGATTCTCGTGGACCTGCCGGTAACAGTTGGTCGTGAACGTAAACGCGGCAGCGAGCTTGATAGATTGGAGCTTGAGGAGATGCAGTTCCATGAGCGGGTTCGAAGGGGTTATCTTCTGCTGGCACGGCGTGCGCCAGGTCGCATCAAGGTGGTTGACGGGCTGCTTCCGGCTGATGAGTTGTCACTGGCAATCAACAGGATTGCTACCGAGATGCTG
>JBDRUL010000211.1:0-3261 GCA_039801305.1 Caldifarciminota bacterium
TTCTGATGATATGCCGGCGGGTGAGGAATTTCATGTCACTGGGAGACAGGCTGATATTCGAAACTTTCAATAAGCGGCATCGCCTGTCCCGTCAGCCGCAGCAGAGCTGGACAACATCTGGTCGGGGAAGGAGATAGAGATGGTAGGTTACGGTGTCAGAGGGACAGATTCCTGAGCAAGAGCCCGTCTGCCCGCAGGTGCTCGCTGTGATCATGTCACTTTGCGGGCAGGTACTACCCAAGCCGTAGGGGGGACAGTCCAGGGGACTGTCCCCTGGACTGTCTGCGGTTGTGGGGCAGGTTACCGACAGTCAAGCGGTTATGAGAGAAATAGAGGCTCGGGACTAGCGCCGGAGCGCAGCCTTGGTGAAGAGATGAGGAGGGATCTTAATATTCAAGGCAAGAGACTCGACTACCAGCTCGGTGCCGTTGCCTTCCCGGAGCATGTCGCGGAAAAGGGCGCCGGTTACAACCCAACGGTTCTCGAAGCGGCTCATAGCAGTGACCTCAGCAGTCTTGAGCAGCCTTCCGCTTCTGGCGTAACGTTCTTCACGGACTATCAGGTCGCGTTCTGCGTCGACCCACAGCCGCCGCATTGGATAGGCAAGACCCTGAGTCTGTCCGGTCAAGGAAAGGCGCCATGCCGGCCGACCGTTGACTGTGTCGAGTCCTTCGGTTACTGCGGAGTAGTTGTGACTGAGCAGGGGATTATCCATCAGGTCTTCGTAGGAGAGGTCTGAACCGGAAACGGACTGTCTGAGTAAGTGTCCGGAGATGAGTATTGTCCTGTCGCTCTGGGGCGAGTAGAGCCAGAGCTGACTGCCGAGTCTGAGCATCTTGGTTCCCCGTTCCCGCTCCGGTGAAAGGTACTCGCTGAACGAGCGGTCAGTGCCGGCGCTGTAGGTTCTTACCTTGATAGCGCGAGTGCCCCGTCGGGTTCTGATATGTAACGTGGCGACCGTCAGTCTGGTTGCAGCAAAGGCGTTTGCGTCAATTCTGCGGAGCAGGCTGTGGGCGTCGGGCAGGATTGCCGACAGCAGTCCTGCGATCAGGACGGCTGGTGTCATCCGGCTAACTCCCGGGCGAGTTGAGCTGTCTGGCGCCGCAAGACCATCAGTCCGGATATGGCGGCGCCGAGGAGTGTTGCGAGCAGGCCGGGCAGAAATCCGACAAGGTAGCTGCGGTGGCTGATTCGAGCGCGGAGGACATCATCGATCAGGATGGTGGCGTTGCCCATCATCCCGGAGATGTTGATACCTACTTCCTGCAGATAGTAACTGAACCCGAGCCCGACAATGGTACCGGTGACTGAACCTGCCAGTCCCAGCAGAGCAGATTCGGCAAGGAGCGAACGATAGACATCACTCTTCGATTCGCCAATAGCCAACCGGATGCCGATTTCACCGTAGCGCCGGAGAATGCCCATCAGCCCTGCGTTCCAGAGTACGACCGACATGGCAAGGACGAAGACGGCGATGATGAGCGCAGAAGCTGTACTGATGAGATCGAACATCGAGCCGAGACCTGAGGCGGTGCGCATTGTGACCATTTCCGGGTCGAACTCGCCCTGCTGCGGGTGACGAAGGTTGTAAGCCGCGACGATCTGCTTTGCCTTCTGCTCGTCATAGTGACCGCCGGGCAGGAAGCCGAGGATTTCACTCGTGGCATCTGCCATGTCGAGCGCCTCCCTTATCCCTTCGGTGCTAGCGAGCATTATCGAGCGATCAAGTTGGCCAATCCCAAAACGGACCGTTCCTGAGAGAGTGAAATCGCGAACAGCCAGAGCTCCATTGAGCGTTGTAGACAGGAGCGTGAGCCTGCTGCCGGCAGAGACGCCCAGCCGCTTGGCTAGGGTATCGCTGAGCAAGACTTCAGCCGGGGAAGGGGGAAGCCGGCCGGTAGCGAGCGAGCGCTGTAGCCTCAGGAGCTGGTGCTCAGGACTCTGGGGCGAAAGGTCTACCGCCAACCCACTGACCGGATACTGGAGTCTGGTCTGGCCATTGGAGTCGGGGACGTCGATAAGACCGCCAAACTTTATACGGCTCACCCAGATGCAGTCAGGGAACATTCTCTTGAGTTCAGTCAGAGTTGAGTCAGCACCGAGGAGAGTGGCTTCGCCAGTTGGATCAGCACCCGACCGATTGTAGGCGCGGGTCGCTACCCGCAGATGTCCATAGGCAAAACTGGCAGTGGTTGTGAGCATCGAATCGGTGCTGCCCTGAACATAACAGTCAACAATAACCACCAGCGATACGCCGAGGCTGACGGTGATGAACGGGAAAAGGCTGCGGGAGCGATCACGCAGCAAGCCCCGGGCGAGAAAGAGAATCATGTCCATCTGCCGCTCAGTGCCTCGGCTGGGTTGAATCTGGCGATCTTTCTGGCGGGCAGCCAGGCTACAAAGGCTGTTGCAACGAATATTAGCAGTGTGGTCTTGATCAGGAGGTCAGGTGTGAAGGCCGGATAGAGTCTTTCGCCCAATGCCAGTCCCCAGCTTTCCCCACCTGGCAGCTGGAATCCGTGCCGGCTGAGCAGGACGAAGATCGGTGATCCGTAGAGTGCTACCAGCACTCCCGCCAGCACGCTCTGCAGCGCGCCTTCCATAGTGAAGAGCAGAACTATCTGAGCACGGGTCATGCCTAACGCCACCAGCATGCCAATCTCGCGACGACGCCGGAATACCGAGAGCACCTGTGTGTCGAACACCGCCAGCATTGCGAGCATGAACAGTGCAGCGAACATCAGCGACTGCCCGACTGTCTTTGAACGCACTACCTGCCGCAGATCAGACAACAGAAACTCCGGGTTGCGGAAGATCCACCCTTCCACCGGGATTGGCCGGGTTCCTCTGGCGATAGTAACCAGCGTAGCGTGGTCAGTGAGCCCGGTAAGTTCCTGCAACCTATTCAGTGGTACCCATATCTGACCGTTGTCGATTGTCGTAACACTGGTCTCCATTATCTCAACAACGATACCGTCGCGGGCGTCAAATGCTCCATCGGCGTTGCGCCACTGCAGGGTAATACAGTCACCTTTGCCGAGCCCCATGCTCTTTGCCATGCGCGTTCCCAGCAGAACCGGCAGATCGGCAGCAGTGTCAGCCAGTGCTCCGGCAGGAATAACCAGTACCCTCTGCGTCGGGTCGATGCCCTTGATAAGCACGGGCAGGAGTCTGCCCGACGGGTATGCTGCGCCCTGAACTATCAGAACCGGAGCCGCCCGTCCTTCCATAACCAGTTGGTTCAGAGCCGGCGGCAGCCGG
>JBDRUL010000212.1:0-3231 GCA_039801305.1 Caldifarciminota bacterium
CGCGCGTCGGCCTCAACCGGACCACCACCGGCCACAGAGCCGGGAGGAACTCAAAAGGCCCGAAGACGAGAAAGAGGATCGCGCGCGCAATGACGCCCAAGCCCAGATCGCTCCTCGACCAAGCGACCGTCGGACTCGGACAGACGCGTGCTCAGCTTCGGCGCAACGGCGTCTTCGCCGTCGTCAAGCTCGTTCTGCTGCCCGTCGGCTGCCATACAAACCGTCCGGAAACTACTTCAAGTCAATCGGTAACAGCGGGCGGCACCGCCCCAATCACAACCGACTCTCTGCACCGGTTGGCACTGGTGATAGACTTGCATAACGACGCTCTCTACTACCATACTCGCGGACTCAAGGACATCACCCGACTTTCAGACAGCCTTCAGGCTGACATTCCGCGCCTGCTCGCTGGTGGCGTAGATGCTGCGGTCTTTGCCATCTGGCCAAATCCCCACCGGCTGCATCCACACCAGTACGCCCGTTTCGTTCTCGACGCACTCGACACACTTGCGCAGATATGCCGCCGGGAATCCGCCAGCATTGCCATCGCCCGCTCACCGGAGGAACTACTTGACATTGTCGCCTCAGGGCGCGTCGCCGCCATCGCCGCGATAGAGGGAGGACACGCCGTGCAGGGCGATCTCTCGCTTCTTGACACCTTCTACAACCGAGGCGTTCGCCTGATAACCCTGACATGGAACAACTCTAACCAACTGGCCGACGCTGCCGCTGACCCTGCCAAGCCACATAGCGGACTATCATCTTTGGGTTTCAAGGCTCTCCGCCGGATGAACGAGCTCGGCATCATCGTCGATATCTCTCATGCTTCACCCATGACATTATCTGACGTCATCGACTCCTCCCGTTCGCCGGTGATTGCCTCCCACTCCGGCTCAGCTGCCATCTGCCCTCGATCTCGCAACCTCAGCGACGACCAGCTCAAAGCAATCGCCTCAAAGCACGGGGTCATAGGCATCATCTTCTACCCCCCGTGCCTGCGAATTGACAGGGAAAACGCATCCCTTGACGATATCCTTGACCAACTTGATTACTTAAAGAAACTTGTCGGCCCTGACCACGTCGCGCTCGGCTCTGATTTTGACGGCCTGATGGGACCTGCGCCATCAGGGATTGAAGACGCTACCCGTTATCCTTTTATCACCGCCGGCCTGCGCCAGCGGGGCTGGAGCGACACGGATATCCGCAAAGCACTGGGCGAAAACTTTCTGCGAGTCTGGCAGGAGGTTTGCGAAGTGGCGCGCTCCACGCCCAAGCGATATTTGACACCCACTCGGTAACCGCTAATGTCAACCGTGCCCGAGGCAGTCGTCGTCGAACGGCTTAGCCGTAACTACGGCGCCGTTCAAGCGCTGGCTGAGGTCTCTTTTGGAATCAGACAGGGTGAGATTTTCGGCCTTATCGGCCCCAACGGATCGGGCAAAACCACCTGTCTGCGCATAATTGCAACCCTGCTACGCCCAACTGCCGGCAGTGTAACCGTCTTCGGACTCAACGTGGTCAGAAGAGCCACTGAAGTAAGACGCCTGATAAGCTATCTACCCGAAGACGCCGGCGCCTACAGACAGCTCAGCGGTATCGAGTATCTCCGCTTCATGGCTACTTTCTATTCAAGAGACAGCGACGAACGCGACCGACTCGTCGAGACCGGACGTCAGATATCAGACCTCGGCAGCCGCTTGTCTGACAAGGTCGCCACTTACTCCAAGGGCATGACCAGGCGTCTGCTGCTTGCCCGTGCCTTGATGACCGCTCCCCGTCTTGCCATTCTCGACGAACCCACCTCCGGTCTCGACGTCACCAGCTCCCTAGAGCTCCGGGAGATAATCAAACGCTACGCCCGTACCGGAACTACGATTCTGCTCTCCTCACACAACATGCTCGAAGTCGAATTTCTTTCTGACCGCGTTGCCCTGCTCAGACAGGGCAGACTGATTGAAACCGGCACTCCTTCAGAACTCAGACAGCGCCACAACGCGTCGAATCTTGAAGATGTATTCCTCAAAGTCAGCCCCCCTACACACACAAGACGATGAGAAGCATCGCCAACATCATCACCAAGGAAGTCCGTGAGCTTCTCACACCCCGCCTGCTTGCCCCCTTCGTTGCCGTCCTAGCGGTGATGCTCATCGTCGGCAAGACTATCCGGGGCGAGCGCGCCAAGGCTCGACTTCCCCAACGGATCCTTGTAGTACTTCACGATACAACCGTGCCTGTCCGTCAGCTTGTTGCCCGCCTCAACACCACCGACCTTCTCTGCGAGTTCACTAGCCAGCCCACAGAATCAGTACTTGTCGCCGCCCGCAACCGACTCGTCAGCACTGTAATCGTCATCCCGAGAGGAACCGGTCAACGTCTGTCAGCACTCGACAGCACCGAGATTGAGGTCTATTCCGTACTAAGAAGTTTCTCCGCCACGCAGGCGATGAGAACTCTGAAAGTCAAAGAGCTGCTTGACCGGCTCAACCGCTACCTTGCTGATTCACTCGTCCTCCATGCCTTTCCCGACCGGCCTGCTCAGAATATCACGAATCCTCTGCGCCTGCGCCAGTTCACTGTCATCGCCAATCGTACTGCCGCAGGTGATCCCGGCGCCATCACAGGTATCATCATGTCCCAGATGTTCATGATACCGATGGTACTATTGATGATCATCATCTATGTCAGCCAGATGATCGCCGCGTCCATTGGCCAGGAAAAGGAGAACAAGACTCTTGAGACCCTGCTGACGGTACCTATCAGCCGTCTCACGATAGTAGCCGGCAAGATGCTGGGTGCTGTCGTCGTAGCACTAGTAACCACTGCCATCTTCTTCGTCGCATTCAGTTACTACGGCGGAGCGTTTCAGCAACTCGAATCCGTCCCTGGCGACGGGGGCGGCGTAAGTAGTATGGTCAGCCGGCTCAACCTCAATCTCTCGGCCGGTTCGATGATCCTCGTTGCGGTCACCTTGCTTCTCGGAATCGTCTGCGCCCTGTCGCTGGCAACTCTGCTGGCGGTCTTCGCTGAGGACGCCCGCAGCGCTCAGGCGATCATTGCGCCTGTAATGGTATTGTGTCTGCTGCCATATTTTCTGGCCATCTTCTTTGACATTGAAACCCTTTCGCTACCCCTAAGGCTTCTCATCTACGCGATACCATTCTCTTACCCCTTCCTAGCACCTAGGGCAGTACTGTTCCACGAATACGGAACTATCGTCCGGGGCTGCCTGGA
>JBDRUL010000213.1:0-3223 GCA_039801305.1 Caldifarciminota bacterium
GTGGCGGCTCCGGCGGAACGCTCCTCTCCGGGGCAGCTGGCGGCTGGGCAAAACCTACTCCAGCAAGCAGTATGACGAACAACGGTGTGCTCCAGCTCTTCATATTCATTCTTCCTCCTATCTAATCTAGGGGTTGATCTCTTCTGATGGAAGGCAGGGCGGTGGGCGCCGGTACCAGCGTGGCCTGCCGCGCCGGTCAGGTCGTTCCTGCAGGCGTCGAAAGAACTCACCTCTGGCAGCTGCGGGAAGCTCTAAGCCTATCCGCCGCGCATGCTCAAACGAAAGCCGGGCAAGCTCAGCCTCGATCCTACCTATCTCATCCAGCAGCGACTCCACCTCTGGCATCGACGGACTGGTCTCCGCGGCCAGCTGCAGCAAGGCGCTTCTCGTCCTGAACAGCCGATCGCGTAGCGAGTCGCGTCTGGGACTGTACTCCCGCCGCATCCTGTCGAGCTGCTCCAGTTCTCTCCTGCCGATTCCGGGCAACGGAACAGACGGCGGTCTTGGCTCGCGCAACTGAAAGAAGAGAAAGCTGCCCACTACCGTCAGATTCAATGCTAACGAAGCAACAGCGACCACCACCAGCCAGCGCTGTCTCAACGCCCGCCTCCAAAAGCAACCGAGTAGACATCTACGGTGCCGTTCTCGCCCGCTTCGGTCAACAGCAACTCTTCGCTCCCGCTCTGAGAAGATATTTTCCTCGCAATGCTGCTGCCAAGCAGAACTCCGGAACCGGCACTGGCAGATACCAGCAAAACCGCCACCGCAGCTCTCACAAAATGTGCCAGCGTAAGCCGACGTTGACCGGTAAACTGCTTCTGCCTGATGGTTGCCATCACCCTGGGCATAAGGTAAGGCGGTGGCTCAACTTCAGTTAGAACAGCAACCAGCAGCCGGTCTTTCTGCAATTGTTCCAGCTCCCCACGGCAACTTGAGCAACCAGCAAGATGGAAATCCAGTTTGCGTCGCTCGGCTTCCGCCAGCTGGCCATCAACAGCCCGGGAGAGCATCCGCCGGAACTTGTTGCATTCTCGCTCCATCATTCCTTTAGACACAGCACACTGCCCACTACTGCGGCCTAGACGATCCCCTTGTCGCGCGCGGGCTGCAACAGACGGCGCAGATTCTGCTTTGCTCGGAACAGCAGCGAATCTACCGCCCGCACCGACCTCTTCATCACTGCGGCTATCTCCTTATAGCTCTGGCCTTCGTAAACCGAGAGCACCAGTGCCAGACGCTGATCTGCCGGCAACTTCGATAGTGCCTCTCTGACAATCCTCTCGCGGCGGTGCCGCAGGTACTCTACCTCTGGCTGTCTGGACTCAGGTGCAGGAATGCTCTCGGTTAGCTCTTCAGCCGGCCGGGTGCGAAGGCGATAGTTCATGGCCAGATTCGCACCAATCCGGTAAAGCCAGGTCTTGAAGCTCGACGCCTGCCTGAAGCCGGACAGACCTGTCCATGCCCGCACCAGTGCCGTCTGCGTTAACTCCTCGGCAGCCGCCACTTCGCCTGTCATCCGGAACAGAAAGTTGTACAGTCCGCGCTGATGCCTCGTGACCAGCTCCTCAAAGGCTGACAGGTTACCGGATTTTGCCTGCTCGACCAGTTCCGCATCCAACCGGGATTCGCCGCCGGGCTGGCTAGACATAACTTATCTGCGCGCCCCTAGTAAAAGGTGACGCCCGGCCGAAGCCGGACATCACGCACGGCGAGAAGGTTCCTGCCTACTTGCGCAGGCCGTTGGCGTCGATGTACGCCCAGAGCTTCTTCGATATCTGACCGATCTTCAACGGCTTGGTACCGAAGATGGGCTTGGTTTCAGCCGGAAACTCGATAGTCCGCTGCATCAGCGGGCCCTTGTTGGGTTTCATTGCGAGCTTCTTGGCTTTGATGTAGTTCCAGACACCCTTGGTCAGCTCGGTCGGCGTGACCTTCTTCTTGTTACCGTAGATGACGGCGAGATTGTCATCCACGGTGATGGCGATCTTCGCCAGTGCACCACCTCTCGGCATTGTGGTTCTCCTTTCAGCTCCGAATGTGGAGCCTGTTTAGTAGCAGCCTGAACGAACCGAGAATAAGCATCCTCAAGCCCTCTGTCAATCCCTTTGGTAGCAGTTCGCCTACTCAACGAGCACCACGCTGACGTACTTCGGAACCTCCTGCCGATTCCTCACTACCCTCAGTTCTATACCGGCGTTCCGACAGGTCGCGTACACATCGACCCCACAGGCCTCAAGGGAAGGCCGGGCCAGTTCGGGAAAACGGCACCTGCGGGAAGTGTCGCACCTGACGCAGAACCGGCACGGTCCGGCACCAAGGCCCAGTGCCTTGTAGTATCCGTCAAGAAAAGCCTGCCGCTCTATCGCCACCAGAAGCCTTGACATCCGCTGCCGTTCTCTTTGGTCTTCGCTTCCGGGATACGCGTAGATGATCGCCTGCTGGTACTCGCTTATGACCTGTCGTGTTTTCTGGGGTGTCGGCGAATAGGGCGGGCAGCAGAGCCGCTTGTTGTAGCCACTGCACCCGAACTGGCACTTCAGGCGTACCCATTCAGCGGTAACAATGAAACGGGCAGGAATCACCTTCGCTTCGGTTGCTCCGTGGTCAAGCGCCATCCGAACATACTTGGCAAGCAGTGCCTGACTCTGCCTTACCGCACCGCTCACAGGCAGTACCCGGTTCTGAGACTCACCTCTGCTCGCACCAGCTTCAGACTATGCCCCAAAGAGCAGTGGTCAAGGGTTACGGCGAATGCGAGAGTCTCCCGCAGCTGACAACATGGGGAATCTTGGAGCATTACTCAGGCCGGTTGCTGAATACCTCTGAGGAGTTCACTCAGGAACCTCTCCTCCGGCATTGCGCCTTCGAAATGGTGCTGTCGGTTGACGACCGTCTTGGGTACAGAAGTCACATTGTGCAGGTTGGCAAGCACAGGAAACTCTCCGGCATCAATCACACTTGCCGTCACCTTGTCGCTCTCAAACGCGAAACGGTGCGCCAGATGCGCCATCATGGGGCAGTAAGGGCAGGTCAGAGTAACAAACACACTGATATCCAGCGGTTCCTTCAGCTCCGCCAGTCGCTGCCTGGTCTCTGGTCGCAGTCCGCTTTCGCGGCGGCCAACAAGCTGTATCGTATTCAGGAGTGTCGTAAACTCGAATCCGGCTGGCACCCCGTAGAACCTTATACCATAGTCTTTTTCCCCGGCAACGACCAGACACGG
>JBDRUL010000214.1:0-3206 GCA_039801305.1 Caldifarciminota bacterium
CGGGCTGCATCCGGGATAGAACGCCACCCAGGCACCGCACAGGCATCCTGCAATGCGTGCTGCAATGAATATCAGACGGCTCCCCCGATTACACGGGTAAAAGCACCGAGAACGGCCAGCCCGACAGCAGTCCCCGCAGCGTCATGCGCCAAGCCCTGACCAGCAGAAGATGGCGAACGGGAGAATGGAAAATGGATAGTCAGTGATAATAGAGCTCTTCCCGAACGCACCTTGGCGAACCCAGCTGAATCCGTCTTAGTGCTCCGACCAGCACGATACAGAGCATCTGGGGAATCGTCCCGGAGTTGCCCAGGGGGACTGTCCACCGGGCAGCCCGGTCGGACAGCAACTCTCTGCTATCCAACAGACTAGAAGACGCCGCCAGCCCCTTGCTTGACTCACCGAACAAGTATCCTAGAATGACCGCCGTGGACATCTTTGCCAAGTGTACCCAGTACTACCCAATAGTCGACCGGGCAGTCAGAGCCGGCTATTATCCCTACTTCATACCCCTTGAGTCCGAACCCGACCGTCGCGTCGTGATCCACGGCAAGGAACTGATAATGCTCGGCTCCAATAACTATCTTGGTCTGACCACTCATCCACGCGTCAAGGAGGCCGCTATCGCCGCAATCCGCAAGTACGGCACCGGCTGCACTGGTTCAAGGTTCCTCAATGGCACCCTCGACCTGCACGTACGACTCGAAGCAGAACTGGCCAAGTTTTATCAGCGGGATGCCTGCCTTGTCTTTTCAACCGGTTACCAGACGAACCTTGGCGTAGTCTCAGCTCTGGTGCGAAAAGGTGATTATGCGATAGTCGACAAGCTTGACCATGCCTCGATCCTTGACGGCTGCCAGATGTCCTACGGTGCGGTGAAACGTTTCATCCACAATGACCCTGATTCACTCGAGCGGACGCTGTCCGCCATTGGTGACAGAAAAGCTGGCAAGCTTGTTGTCATCGACGGTGTCTTCTCGATGGAAGGAGATATCGCTCCGCTCGACCGGATTGTCCCGGTTGCCCAGCGCCACCACGCCCGCCTCATGGTGGACGACGCCCACGCTGTAGGAGTGCTTGGCAGGAACGGACGCGGCACCTGTGAGCACTTCGGAGTCGAAGACAAGGTCGACCTGATAATGGGAACTTTCTCCAAGTCGTTTGCAACCATTGGCGGCTATGTGGTCGGCGAGCACAAGGTGCTGACCTTCATCAGACATCAGGCTCGATCGCTCATCTTCTCCGCCGCGATTCCGCCCACAGCTGCAGCCACAGTCTTGGCTGCTCTTGAAATTATCAAGACCGAGCCAGAACGTCGCGAGCGTCTGTGGAAGACTACACGCAAAATGCTGGCAGGTTTGAAGTCAATGGGCTACAACATCGGCACCAGCGAGACGCCGATCATACCCATCCACATTGGTCCGGATATGAAAACTCTCCTCTTCTGGCGAGCTCTATATGACGCCGGCATCTTTGCCAACCCTGTCCTGCCCCCCGCCGTGCCGCCGAATCGTTCGCTGATCCGCACCAGCTACATGGCAACCCACACAGAGGAGGATACCGATCAGGCACTTGAGATATTCGAGCGAGTCGGGCGCAAAGCTGGGTTGATCCCGTGACCAGTCTGAAAGTCCGCGAAGTAAACTCCGAGAAAGATATGGAACTCTTCGTCCGCCTGCCTTTCTCGATATACCAGCACGACCCCTGGTGGGTGCCGCCGATTGTGGTGGAACAGAAACGTACGCTTACCCCGGGACGAAATCCATTTTGGGATCATGCCCGACGAAAACTGTTTCTAGCAGAACGCAACGGCACAATCTGTGGCCGGATCTGCGCCACGGTCGACGACAACTACAACAATGTTCGTCGTTCAAAGACGGGCTTTTTTGGCTTTTTTGAGTGTGAAGACAACACAACTACGGCGCGTGCGCTTTTTGATGCAGTAGCCGGTTGGTGCAAAGACCAAGGCGTAGAGCAGATATATGGGCCGGCGAATCCTTCCCTCAACGACGAGGCTGGTCTGCTTATCGGACCCTTCGACGGCTCACCCTACATAAAAATGAGCTACAACCCCGCGTACTATCCGAGACTGCTTGAGTCCTGCGGACTGACCAAGGCCAAAGACCTCTACGCCTACCGTGTACCGCTGGACCAGACGCCACCTGCGAAGCTTGTCCGCGTGATGGAACACATCAAGCGCAAGAAGGGCCTGAGGGTCAGAACACTCAACCTTTCTGACCTCAGCACTGACGTACGTTTCATCAAAGAAGTCTATAATGACGCCTGGTCAAACAACTGGGACTACGCTCCACTCACTGATGCTGAGGTAGATGATCTTGCCCGTCAGTTGCGCCCGATAGTACGTCCTGAAATCTGCCCGATGGTCTTCTGTCACGACGAGCCCGCCGGCATCTGCATTGCTCTGCCTGACTATAACCAGGTGCTGAAACGGATGCGTGGCAGCCTGCTGCCGTTCGGCTGGGTAACCTTTCTGTTCCATCGCAAGCGGATAACCCGCGCCCGGCTCTGGGCACTTGGCGTCAAGAGAAAGTTCCACAACCTGGGTTACGATTCCCTGCTCTATTACGAAGCATTCATGGGTGCCCGGAGACTCGGCTATACTGACAGCGAGGTTTCCTGGATTCTTGAAGACAACCTTGCCATAATCCGCCCCATCGAACTCTGGAATGGCGAACGCTACCGCACCTATCGCATCTATCGCCTGCAGCTCTCAGCTAGCGAGGTGTAAAGGTTCTGATAACTGCCTCCAGCTGAAAGAGATTATCAAGCTTCTCTTCTCCGGGACTGAACAACATTCCGTCCAGCATGAAGAAGCGCCCCTGATGAACAAAGCAGTAGTTAACGAAAGGCCCTCCGATTACCATCCGCTGATTACGCCACACCCCTCTTGACCGCAGACAGTAGGAACTCAGAAAGCTGATCGTCTCAGCTACGACCGGAACATCTTCGTTGACCACATCACCGTCGTAGAACGCTTGGGTCAGGCGATTACGCAACGCCAATATGGAACCAAGCTGCAGTGGTACAAAACTATCAGACCAGAATACGAAGACGCTTCGGTCAGGATAGTGGCTGTATATGTAGACGAATCGGGCGGTATCGTGACGCATTTCAACCAGCCAGTGAGCCGGCACATCGAGCGCAAAACGGTAACGACGTATCAACTCTTCGCTCTTCTTCCTCTG
>JBDRUL010000215.1:0-3203 GCA_039801305.1 Caldifarciminota bacterium
GGAGAAGTGGTCGCTCATCGACAGGGGCTTCTCCGGACCATCGCTGGCAAAGGAGGCGGCAACCCTGATCGCCAAGTGGAAGGATCGGGGTCTGTCGCAGGCAGTGCTCGAGGCGATCCGGAGTGAGGTCTTCAGCGTGGGTCCGCCCACGCCATAGAGCTGCGTGATGCCACTTGCCGGAGCGCTGCTGCCGCGCTCCGGCAAGCGGTTTCAGATGGGCCGTGCAGGACTCGAACCTGCGGCCACCGGATTAAAAATCAGGTGCTCTACCAGCTGAGCTAACGGCCCGCAAGAAGAGAGTAGCGGTCATTGGTCTTTCGTCAATGCCGGGAGCCGGAGTCGAACCGGCACGACCCCACTGGGGTCTTGGGATTTTAAGTCCCATGCGTCTGCCAGATTCCGCCATCCCGGCTGAACAGATTATACCGCAGGAGAAGGGTGGATTCACGAAAGAAGAGGCGGCATGGGGATTTGCACCCCAGTATAACGGTTTTGCAGACCGTCGCCTTGCTACTTGGCTATGCCGCCGCGCAAGCGGGAGACGGGATTTGAACCCGCGACCCCTACCTTGGCAAGGTAGTGCTCTACCAACTGAGCTACTCCCGCACAGGTGGCCCCAACGGGAGTCGAACCCGTGCCTTCACCTTGAAAGAGTGATGTCCTAAACCGCTAGACGATGGGGCCAGGTTCACTTTCCGCAATCCCACGCCGAACTGCCTGCCTTCGGGTTGCGACTCCGAGTAACTGTATCGGTAGTCAGCAGGTTGTCAAGAGTTCTCAGCCGGATGACAGTGGCTGCTTGCCTCTGATGCGGTTTTCCGTAGAGTGGAGGCGATGACGCACCGCCTGTTCCGACTGACACTGACAGATGCTCTGCTGGTGGCAGTACTCGTGGCCGTGCCGGCACGAGAGCTGCTGTTTACGCGACGGACAGGCTCTTCAGCCGCGGTCGAGGTATGGCACGAAGGCCGGCTCTATGGCAGATACTCGCTGGCTGAAGACCGGCTCATCCACTTGAAGCAGGGCTTTGATATTGAAGTCCGCAAAGGAAGTGTCCGCGTGGCAGCGACAGACTGTCGGCTGAAGCTCTGTCAGCAGATGGGCTGGCAGCACTTGCCGGGGCGGACGATAGTCTGTGTGCCGAACCGGGTCGTGATCAGGATAGCCGGTGACGACAGCGGGTCGGGATATGATGCCGAAACCTACTGAAGGTCCTGCCAGCCGGGCAAGGCTGGTGGCACTGGCAAGTGTGCTGCAGGTGGCAGAGTCTCTTTTTCCGCATCCGGTTCCCGGAATCAGGCTGGGACTGGCGAATGTCGTGACGCTGGTGGTGATTGTCCGCCAGGGGATGGCTGCGGGCATCTCACTAGCGGCTATGCGGACTGTGGTCAGTTCACTGGTGCTCGGGACTTTTCTCTCTCCGACGTTTCTATTAAGCTTCGTGGGTGCCACTGGCAGTGCCCTGGTGATGGGGCTGTGCTGGCTGGTCTCGGTGCGCGGCCGGTTGCCGCTGTTCAGTTATCTCGGGATCAGCGTAGCCGGATCAGCTGCGCATATGGCAGCTCAGCTGGCGATGGTGGGGCTGGTGGTGCAGGTACGCGCGTTTCTCTGGCTCTGGCCCTATTTCTGTCTTGCGGCAGTGATTGCCGGATTGCTCACCGGTTGGGTAGCGCGAGGAGCAATGCGGTGCCTTGAGCAGTTTGGGCAGGACGGGTCTCGGGCAGCAGGGATGGCAGATTTCCGGCCGGATCAGGCGATGCCGGACAGGAGGCAGACAACAGCCACTCAGAAGAGCGGTGTTCAGCGCCCGACACTGCTAGACAGGGTTGTTCCTGAAGTCAGAGTTGTTGCCACGATGGCAGTCTGCCTCGTAGTGTTCCTGACAGGCAGAATATGGCTGTATGCGTTAGTTCTGGTTCTGCTCATCGCAGCCGCACTGCTCGGTCGTGTTGAGGTATCAAGGCTCTGGTGCAGCCTGAGAAGGAGTGTACCGATGCTGCTCACACTGGGCGCTGTTCCGCTGATCTTCACCCTCTGGGGTCGCCGGTTGTTCGCGTGGGGTCCGATCTTCATCACTGAGACCGGCCTTCTGGAGAGCGCAAGGCTGCTGCTGCGGCTGTTGCTGCTCTATTCTGCTGCCACAATACTGATGCTTACTACACCGGCAGGTGATCTAGCCCGCGGTCTGGGCAGATTGCTGCGGCTGTTCCGGTTCAGGGTAGCTGACAGGTGTCGGGTCTGGTTTGAGTCGTTAGTCCTGGCGCTGAATGAGTATCCTGAGATCTGGCAGGTGGCGCTGGCGGCGTTGCGGCGCGCTCGTCCGGTAGGATGGGCAAACCTGCCGGCAGAGCTGATCGCCAGGCTGACAGTCTATGCCGAGTCAGCCGGGGTATCAGAAGGATGAATCGGGCGCTGATCGCCGTGGTGCTGCTGCTTGGCTGCTCGGGCAGGCCGGTGCTGGAGAAGCAGACCCGTCTACTGATGGATACCTATGTCACGGTGAGTGTGCTGGCGCCAAGGGCAAGAGCAAGACAGGGCATAGAGGCCGTGTTCAGGCGGCTTGAGGAGCTGGAACAGAAGTTCAACCATCTTGACAGTACCAGCCCGCTGTACGCCTTCAATACTGCGGGTGAGCCGGTCACTGATTCAGAGATTGTGCTGGTGGTGAAAAGGGCGGTGCAGGTGAGCGAGCTCTCAGGCGGGCTGTTCGATATCACTGTGGAGCCGCTGGTGCGGCTCTGGGGATTCTATGACGGCAGGTATCAGATTCCTCCGACTGCGGCAATTGAGTCGTGCCGGGCGCTGGTCGGGTGGCGAAGGCTGATTGTGGAAGATAACAGCTTAAGTAGACAGAATCCTCTGGTTACGGTTGATCTCGGAGGAGTTGCCAAAGGTTATGCGCTGGCAGAGGCGGCGGAAATCCTGCGGGACCTGAAGCTGGATTCAGGTCTGGTAGATATCGGTGGCGACATATATGCGCTGGGCAGGCGGCAGGGCAGGAAATGGCGAATAGGGATCAGAGAGCCACGCGGAAGTGGTATTATCGGAGTCATAGAGGTGTCAGACAAGGCGGTGGTGACATCGGGTGACTATGAGAGATTCTTCATCGGCGAGGATAGCGTCCGCTACTCTCATATCATCGATCCGCGCACCGGCGCACCGGCTCCCGGAGTGATGAGCGTTACAGTCGTGCACGATGACCC
>JBDRUL010000216.1:0-3200 GCA_039801305.1 Caldifarciminota bacterium
GACGGCCAGATGCTTTGAGCACAAGAGGTAAGATGAGAAGAAGTTTGGTCATAGCACTAACGCTCTTGCTCGCAAGAATATCATTCAGCAGAGAAAGTGGTGGAGGAATTGGGATGTTCGGGCCCAGCCTGGGATTTATTGATTATTCCGGCTTGAACTCGACGCTTAGACGATACGGCTTCGAACAACTTGCTTCGCCCCACCCAATGATGGGGGGAGCTGGCTACGGTTTCATCAATCGCATCGTAATCGGGGGCGGCGGCTGGGGCGGAAGCCAAACGGTGGCTTCAGAAAGTCTCAACCTACGTTGCCAGGTCAGTGTATCCGGGGGAGAATTTCAGGTCGGTTACTCGGTAGTCTTCACAAGAAGATTTGTCCTCACCCCACTCCTAGGCATCGGCGGTACCGGTTACGAAATTTCTCTACAGCCCGCAACCGGCAGCGTCACCAATCTCGACAGTCTCCTCGCTCATCCTGGTAGAACCTCCGCCCTCTCTTTCTCCTCGCTCTCCACCTCGCTCCAACTCGGCCTAACCTTGCCAGTATCGTTTGTCGCTCTTCATATGCGCGGCGGATACTATCTGATGCCCGGTAGCCCAGCATGGACAACGGGCGATGGTTCTACTGTCATTCGGGGACCCAGTGTGGCAAAGGGCATGCCCTTTGCCTCCCTCTGCATCGGATTTGGCGGATTCGGGAAGGACAATTGACCTCGAACTCCCTCTGATTCTGCTGGAACGTCTACAGCATAGACTGTTGAGCGAGACCCTGCCAATTCTCTGAGGCGCGTGATGCCTGCCAATCTGTCTCCAGAATACAAGAAGGCCGAAGAGAAGTACCGGGCTGCTACCACCCCAGAAGAGAAACTCGTTTGCCTCGAAGAGATGCTTCAGACAATTCCTAAACACAAGGGAACAGAGAAGATGCAGGCCGACATCAAGACACGCATAGCCAAGTTGCGCCGAGAACTCTCAAGAAGTAAGTCCAGTTCAAAACGCTCTGACTGGTATCACATAGAAAAGCAGGGAGCAGGTCAATTGGCAGTCTTCGGCGCTCCGAATTGCGGCAAGTCATCATTAGTCAGGTCTCTCACCTGTCTCCCCACTGAAGTAGCACCTTACCCCTTTACCACGACCAAACCTGCTGCCGGTATGATGCGCTTCGAAGACATACAGATTCAACTTATCGACACCCCGCCGATAGCAGCCGAGTCCCCAGCTTGGCTCTTTCACATATTACGGACTTGTGACGTTGCAGTCTGGCTGTTTGACCTGAGCACCGACGACCTGCTGGAGACAACCGAACAAGTGGCACAACTGCTCGCTGCCAACCGGGTCACGTTTCAGTCGGACACCGAGC
This sequence comes from Caldifarciminota bacterium, assembly GCA_039801305.1. Lineage (GTDB taxonomy): Bacteria > Hydrothermota > Tepidihabitantia > Tepidihabitantales > Tepidihabitantaceae > JBDRUL01. The sequence continues at coordinate 1,360 of JBDRUL010000216.1, forward strand.
TTAACGCTAAACCTCTCATACGTGTCGGCACAAAGATTGACGACCCACAGGCTCACGACCGTCTGTCGATATTGCGAGAACTCATTGGCAACGTACCGGTTTTGTTGACCTCCAGCCACACCGGTCAGGGACTCGACGAGTTCCGCTCAGCAGCCTTCAGTTCGCTTCGGGTAATTCGCGTCTATACCAAGCGTCCCGGCCATCCGCCCGATATGGACGAGCCGGTCATACTCAAGACCAACTCAACAGTCATCGACGCAGCATACCACCTCCATAAGGATTTCGCCAAGAAACTGAACTACGCACGGCTCTGGAATCAGTCCGGCTACAGCGGACGCCGAGTGGAACATACGCACGTACTTATGGACAAGGATATTGTCGAATTCCATATCAACGAATAGCGCCTACCTACCCTCGTAACCTCAGCTCACTAACTAACCGAAGGCGAATGATGCTCTTCCAACTATTAAGGCCACACGCGTCTTGAACAAGAAACCCTCCAATTCTCAATCCAATCCCTCAAACTATCCGGGGTATAGTACCGCCATGCTATCTGAAAACAGGAAAGACCATAATGGACTCAAGGTCCAGACAACCCGTGGTGATACCGCTATCCGGACGGCTAGTTCACAACCAGGAGCTTATGCTTCAACAGTCGGCGGCCGTTGATCAAACGAACAAAGTGAATTCCGGGGCGTACGTCCGAGGTAAACTCCCAAACCACACGCCCTAAACCGGATAAAGCCGCAACTCTCTTGCCAGCTACGTTGTATACTTCAATACGCACTGACGCGGGGCTTTCGCAAGCCAGCAACACCCTGCCGCCAGAGAGCGGTACAACCGTTGGGAACGCATCCAGCAGCAGATAACTATTATCTATTTCCGCCTCTTCAACAGACTGATTGAACTTGCACCAGAAAGTCCACTGCGGACCGAACTCGCCCCAGCCGTACTGGTTATGAGCACGACAAAACCACTTGTAAGAGCGGTTGTAAACGAAGAGTGTATCCGGCAGCGAACACTTGGGCACGGTTGTCTTCTCACGCCAAATCGTATCACCGCCCTGCACTAGCCTGAACTCGAAACTATCCACGTTACGCAGAGTAGAGTCGACCATAAGTACCACTGGTGGAGAAAAGAGCTGACGTCCGTTTGGTGGAGCAAGTTGCTGCGGCGGTAGTGGTTCTCGTATGAGACGAAAGCATCCAAAAGTCCCGTCAGCAGATGTGAATATCCCGCTATGCCACTGGCGAAATCGCAGACGACAAGAATCGCACTTAGCCTGCGACGGATCAATATACCACCGGTAACTACCAGTATCCGGTACGCTGTCTAGCCTTGTCCAAGTCTTGCCCCCCGTCCTGGACAGGTCTATCGACACCCACGAACCAGGAGGTCCGTCGTTCACCCACCGGATAGTAACTGTATCGCCAACCTGCAGGACTTCCCCTCTGCCGGTAGAATTGTAATTCGTATCGCCCTTGGGATACAAGGAGCGAAGTTTATGCTCATCACCGTTCTCAGGATGGGGGGATGCAACATGCGATATATCTGGACCAGAGTAATGCCACCAAGCTGCAGGCATCCACCACGTATTATGCACATAGATGTCCTTGTCAGGTATCCGATAGCCGTATGCAGCCAAGGAGTGGATCTCCCATATAGCCGACCATTCGAGATTGAAGCCGGCATCTATCTCCCTAGTGATCGTAGCCCATGCCCAGTCATTCCCCGAGCTTCCAAGTTCGCTCAGAACGTCAAACAGGTAACCGTTGTCCTCGCCAACTGTTTGCAGCCCCGGGGCAATGTTCCAAAGAAACGTACCGCCGCTATTGGTATCT
>JBDRUL010000217.1:0-3198 GCA_039801305.1 Caldifarciminota bacterium
TACGCATTTGTCCGCAAGCACGTTGAGCGTCTGAAGGAAGACCGGCCGCTGCAGGAGGACATCAACCGCCTTGCTGCAGCGGTACGTTCAGGCGGCCTGCTGGCCGCGGTCGAGGAGCAGGTAGGCCGACTGGTGTCTTGAGCCGGCGGCTGCTCCTGCTTCTCTCCTGCTGGCTTACTCCCTAATCAGCTTCTCAACAACTACTGCTTCAGGCGCATCCAGCCGCAGGAAGTAAGCACCAGAGGGCAGTTGCGACAGGTCAAGCTGCGTAATTCCCGGCCTGACCGTCCGTTCCAGCGCCACACCGCCCAGCATTGAAAAAACAGTCAGCCGGGCAGGAACCGGATCTGAACCGGGCTGATAGCGAACTCTTATCGCCCCACGGGTAACGCGCGGCCAGACTGCAAATCCGGCAGCCTCTGCCGTCTGCGGCTCTGCACTGATGCCGGCACGAACCGGCCGTGGCGCCATCACCATCATCGTATCCGGCGTGTACACCCAGAATTCAAACGTCCGGTTACCCTTCAGCGCCCAGCACTGCCTGCCCAGCACAGTAAGCGAGCCGCCGGCTTTAACCTTCTTGCCCGATGGGCCTGGCGGGATCGGAGTACACTCTGCCCACTCGTTCCGGCTCTCGTCATAGTAGAAGAAGAACTCGCGGTTGCCGCCGGAGAAGGCATAGACACCGCCGAGACCGTCAGCGGCCAGGTCGCACCCGTCGCGGCAGGAAGAACGTTTACCGCTCTGAGCATAGCTGGGCATCCTTGCCATTTCCGTCCAGGTATTGGCGCTGATGTCATACCTGTAGAACTCGTTCTCTCTGGACTTGACCGCATACAGATGTCGGGACGACGCTGCGCAGAGCGATGACCCGGCTTTGAACTTCTTACCCAGGAGACCAGCGGGTGCATCGGCTCCGGTGTACCACCGGTTCGAACCCGCATCGTACATATAGAACTCAAATGTCCCTGACGCCTTCAGGCAGAAGACAAGCACCGAATCGCCACGCGTCACGCAGGCAAGGGCTGAGCCAACTTTGGGAGGCGTAGAGCCGGCGGGTAGGTCAGCCATCTGCTCCCAGCTGCTGTTGCGCGTATCGTACCGCCAGAACTCAAGTGTTCTGTTCCCCTTCAGTACGTAGACAAAGCGGGTATCGTCGGTAGTCAGATCACCACCCTTGTTCACCGGTCGCCCTGAGGGACCAGCCGGCACCTGCGCCAGGGTTGCCCAAGTTGAAGTTCTAGGATTGTAGGAATAAAACTCGCCGGTCTTGTTACCCTTGAGAGCATAGATCAGCCCGGAACCGGCCAGGCGCGCCAGACCGCCACCGTGCTTCACCGAAGCAGCGCCTGCTGGAATATCGGGCCGCTGCTGCCAGCCGATCTCGCCCCAGCTGACCTTTACCCGCACCCTGCCTGAATCATTGGACCGGTTAACGTCTGTAGCCAGCCGCGTCCAGGCTTCACATCGGTAGTATCCTGCCTCAGCATTCCAAGTGCGCAGCCGCACGTCACGGCGTTCTCCGGGCAGGATCCAGTTCACAGTTGCACTGTCACGGTAAACAATTCGCCCGGAAACCGAGTCGGTGATAACCATCTCAACCGGAAACAGGTCTGAGGTAGTTCCATAGTTTGTCACCCGCAGAAGCGGAACCACCGCATTGGGTCTGATCACGCTGGCAGGCGACACAATCGCCAGCAGAGCAACATCATGGGTTACCACGAGACAGGACGCCGAGATCGTGTCGTTCTGTGGAACCCGGTCACCAAGTCCGACAGAACACCTGACAGTGTAGCGCCCGGCAACTGCATTCCATGGTGCGAAAGAGACGTCTCTCCCCGAGTCCGGAAGAAGATTCTGCACCAGTGCCGAGTCACGATAGACCAACCTGCCGAGACTGTCGGCTATCCGACAGGACGTCCAGAATGAGACCGGCTGGGGCGCATAACTCTCAATGTGGCAGACCGGCACAATCTGTCCGGGCTCGACCTCTCCGGTCGGAGCAACCACCGCCGTGACAGCCACATCGGTGCCGGTAACAGTGACCGTTCCTGATCTGACGTTGTTCACCGGGTTAGCGTCGTTTCCAAGCATTGTCGAACATCGGGTGACAAGAGGTCCAACCGGAGCAGCAGTCCAGGGTGCGAAGGTCACCAGCGTCTCGGCTCCAGCGGCAAGGGTTATCGTCTGCTCCGACAGATACCCGCCAGGACTGATGGTGAAACGGACACCGAATGTCTGCGCCACCGAGCCGGGATTGCTGACCCGTGCCTGCGGAGCTAACACCGTTCCAGAATCCACACTGCCAGTCGGCGCCACAATCCCGACGCAGGCGACGTCATTGACCCTGACGAGCGTGGCAGTCCTGACCACATTGTTCCCCGGTCGCATATCACCCGCAATCCAGGTGGAACAGACAACCGGGTAAGAGCCCCGCGCCAGTCTCACCTGCCAGCTACTCAAGCTAAAGGTATCAACCCCGCCCGGCGCCACACTTCTTGTTGCCGAATCACGATACACACTGCCGATCGTCACAATTGTCTTGATGTTTTCAGAACCGGTTCCGTTATTGGCGGTTACAACCCTGACTGCCACGGTCGCTGCCGAGTCCACGGCCGCCGGTGGTGAAATGACAGCCCTTGCCTCCACGTCACGGACCCGCACCGAGAAAGGCGCCGTTATCTTGTCATTGCCTCTGACCAGGTCTACCGCCAGCATCGTTGAGCAAGCCGCAGAGTAGCTTCCGCGCGGTCCGACCGGCCAGTCGGCAAAGTTAACCACCGTCGATTCGCCAGCCGCCAGATTATTGACCGTGGCGGTTGCCGTCCAGTTTGCCGGCCCACTGATGCTGAACCTCACTTGGAAGCTCTCGGTCTGGTTACCGAAGTTGCGCACCCGGGCACGGACAACAGTTGTGCTGGCAGAATCGATCGTACCGGTGGGCGCAATAATGGCGGTGGCTCCCACGTTGTGCACATGTACAAAGATGCTGCTGGTAGCACGATCGTTATTGCGGTTCATATCATTGGCAAGCATCGTGGAGCACACTACGGTATAGTTGCCCCTGCCATGTGCTGCCCAAGTCGCGCTATCGAACGCTATGACTATGCGGTTGATGAGCGGGCGCTGGCCCAATTGCGCGATCGGTGGCTGAGCTTTTGGCTGGCAACGACGAACCTTGAACCAGAGCAACGCGAA
>JBDRUL010000218.1:0-3191 GCA_039801305.1 Caldifarciminota bacterium
GATGACGCCTGCAGCAGCATAATCGCTGCCCAGAGCGCAACAGCGCCACATACGATACCGAAGACAAACATTACCGCCACCACAGTCAGGTAATCTGCTCCTAGTCCTGGCGGCGCCCAGCTCTGGTCTGCAAAACTGCTGGCAGCTGCTGCTCCTGCCAGCATACCGACCAACCCCACCAGCGAGCCGAGTATTCCCAGACCGGCGCCGATGATCGTCATCACGCCCACAAAGACCAGCCAGCCCTTTGTCCGGCGCAGGCTCTCAGCCAGCACTGTGTCAGGTGCGGGCTGCATTAGGTTATCATCCATCAGTCCTCCTAGTCACTACCCAAGCTGACGGGGCTAGAAATCTCCCGTCGACGTTATCGAAACGATCGTCCCCAAGGTGAGAGACACCAAGCCTATTATCAGGAATACGGCACTGAGCACAAGGTGGAGTTTCAACTTCTTGACAAGCTCTGCCAGAGTCGGTCCAGCCGGCTGCGGCAAGCACGGGTCGACCCTGCTGCCAGCCCGATACTGTACCACCCCAACCCCAATCATAATGCCAGAGAGTAGCAGCAAGATGATTCCCTGCAATACCTCCCCTGAATCAATGAGACCGGCACCACAAATGTGGAACAGGCTGGAAAGGATGCCCAAAGCCCCCCAGATCGTGGACATCCTCCCCATACATTTCATCCAGACCCTTATCCGACGCAGGTTCTCAGCCAGCACAGTATCAGGTGCGGGCTGCATCAGGTTCTCATCCATCAACCCTCCCAATTCCGGCTACCGCAGCTGCTGGCGCTAGAAGCTCCCCAGTGAACCGATCTGACCTATGATCGACCACACCGAAATGACCGTAATCAACACCATGACCAGTCCTATTATCAGGTTCACACCGACCAGCACAAAGTAGAGCTTCAGCTTGGCAGTAAACTCGGCCAGAGTCGGCTCACCCGGCTGCAGCAGATACAGGTCTACCCGGCTGCCCGCCTGAAACAGCACCGATCCAACCCAGATACCAAGGCCCGAGAGTGCCAGTGAGATGATATTTATCAATACCAACCCGGAGCCGAGGCGACCCGCACCACCAATGCCAATCAGGCTGAGAAGGCCACCCAAAGCTCCGCCAATTATGCTGATAATTCCAATGAACTTCATCCAGCCCTTTGTCCCGCGCAGATTATCGAGCGATGAAGCCGGCTGAACGACCGGAGCTCCGCCCGGATACTGTGCTTCCATCGAATCCTCCTTTTGAGTTCCTGTACGGATTCGGCTCGAGCTTACCCTGCAATCCAGTCCCTGTCAATGTCAACCGGCAGCCCTGCCTGTACAAACAAGAGCTCCTGGGTGCGCAGCTGTCCCCTGAAACCGAGTTCAGTAATAATGGGAAGGCTTCTGGGGCAGAGCCCGACTGCGGCGTTGCCCACCAGACCCCTGTCCTGTCTATACACAATCATTTAACTCTCAAAGACTTATTGCGCCGGACGTTAATCCTAGATACTCCGTATCTCTGACCAGGGAAGTGCCCGAGCTTGACTTTACTTCTACAGGGTGATACACTACTATTCTTGGGCGAAGTCCGATAGACGGCCGCTGCCAGCCCGGCAGTCTTGGCCGTTTGCTAAAAAAGGAGGATAGATGGCGCTGATAGACGATGTCCGGAATATCATCGTCGAACAACTGCATGTGACCCCGGAAAGGGTGACTGAAAACGCTCACTTTGTCGATGACCTGGGCGCCGATTCGCTCGACATCGTCGAGCTGGTGATGGCCTTTGAAGAAAAATTCGGTATCGAAATTCCGGACGAAGACTCCCAGCAGCTCGTAACTGTCGGCAAGGCAGTCGAGTATCTCGAAAAGAAGCTCGCCGAGAAACAGAAGTAATCCCTATATATGCCCGACACCCGCGCAACGCGACGCGTCGTTGTCACCGGTCTGGGGTGCGTAACCCCGGTCGGCAACGATGTTCCGACCTTCTGGCAGAGCCTGCTCGCCGGCAGGAGCGGAATCCGTCGGATATCGACCTTCGACCCGTCAGACCTGGATGTGCAGATTGCTGCTGAAGTCAGAGAGTTTGACCCTGCCAGCCGGATGGACGGCAAACTTGCCCGGCGTACCGACCGGTTCACCCAGTTTGCCATTGCCGCCTGCGACGAGGCGCTCCGGGATGCCGGGCTTGACTTGACAAAGGAAGACCGAGACCGGGTGGGCGTAATCATCGGCTCCGGGATGGGCGGAGTCCAGACTTGGGAGCAGCAACACGAACAGTTCCTGCAGAAGGGACCCCGCCGGGTATCGCCGCTCCTGATACCGATGATGATACCCGATATGGCAAGCGGACAGATCGCCATCAATTACGGTCTGCGCGGTCCGAACTACGACACCACCTCTGCCTGTGCTTCCGGTGCCCACGCGACCGGCGTCGCTTTCCGGCACATCCGGGCTGGCGATGCCGACATCATGATTACCGGCGGCAGCGAAGCTGCAACAACCAAGTTTACGGTTGCCGCCTTTGCCAATATGGGTGCACTCTCCAAGCGTAACAGCGAGCCGGAGAAGGCATCCCGTCCCTTTGATCGTGACCGGGACGGGTTTGTAATCGCCGAAGGGTGCGGAATCTATGTGCTCGAAGAGCTCGAACATGCCCGGCGCCGCAATGCCAGGATATACTGCGAGCTGGCCGGCTATGGCGCGACCGCGGACGGCTATCATATCACCGCACCTGATCCTGAAGGCAAAGGCGCTGCCGGATGCATGCGGCTCGCAATTGCTGAAGCCGGACTGGCTCCCTCTGAGATCGACTATGTGAACGCCCACGGTACCTCGACGCCATTGAACGACGCAACCGAAGTAAAAGCCATCATCGAACTCTTCGGTGAACATGCCAGCCGGCTGATTATCAACTCCACTAAGTCGATGATCGGTCACGGTCTGGGCGCTGCCGGTGCAATGGAATTTGTCGCCATGGTGCTCTCTGTATATCACCAGCAGGTTCACTGTACCCTTAACCACGAGAATCCAGACAATGGAGTAACTCTGGATTTCGTGAAGGGAACTGCCCGCAAAGCAGAGATCCGGGCCGCCATCTCCAATTCGTTCGGATTCGGTGGGCACAACTGCTGTCTGTGCGTAACAGCCCACAAGGACTGACATGAAGAGCGTCGTCTGCATCAAACAGGTGCCATCCACCGAAACCAAGAT
>JBDRUL010000219.1:0-3180 GCA_039801305.1 Caldifarciminota bacterium
CGTCTGCTGGAAAGCAGACTCCGAGAAGTTTGGTGTTCCTGAGCGGTTCACCTAGCTTCACCACTCCACCCGGTTGGAGCCTCAGGATTGTACCCTGTTCGCCGACAACGTAGCCGGTATCAGGCACAGGGAAATGAACCGAGTAGAGGTTACTGGTTGTACCGGAGCTGACGCCTAACCAGCCGACTCCGCCGTCAACAGTCCTGAGAATCGTACCACCAGCACCGACCACGTAGCCCGTCAGAGTGTCTGCAGGAAAATAGACTGCGTACAGGTCAGCGGTGGTGTTGGGCTCCATTCTCTTCCATCCCCAGAACCCGCTCTGCCAGGGCCAGCAGGCAGTGCTGTCTACACTCCGATAGCCAATCTCAGTAAACATCAGCGGCTTTTCGATAACATGGTAAAGACTCTCAAGGCGAATTATCCATTTATGCCTCCACGCGTACGGGTTGACCGGATTGTTCAGCAGATCATCAACACTCGGCGTCTGGCTTTCTGACGAGTCTCTGGGACTCCATGGCGGCGGTGGATAGCCCGTCTTGGGAAACAGCGGCGCATACCAGTCAAAGCCGACTATGTCTAGAGCACCCCAGAAAGAACGATCTGGTGGTAGTGCCGGGTCATCGTAGAGGATATCAGCTATCGAACCATAGGCCAGTGGTCCTGAGTAACACCTGCGCACTGCCGGCAGTATCATGCCCGTCCACAACTGGGCCTCATCCGGGCTGTCCATTGTCCTGTTTATCTCCAGCGCGAAGTTCAGCATTTCGCAGCTCTCCTGTTCCGCAATCGTGGCGTAGTGCGTGACGAAGACCGACTCGTCTTTAAACCACTGTCGGTCATTGCCAGGATCATGGTCGTTACACCAGCGTCCGTCCAGACAGGCGATATAGCAGTTGAGCGAGACATTCAGACCAAGGCCTCTTGCCCAGCGTATTGCACACCTGATTGAGCTGTCAGTCGGCGAGTGGCCTGAAACCGGCTTGATCGTATCGTAGTCTGGGCCGGGAGAGTTCATCATCCAGCGGGCGTGGATTGTGACCCAGTCAGCGCCGAAGGCAGCGAGTGAACAGAGTGCAAGATACGTACGGGGATAGGAATATATGTAGTCAGCCCATGCGGGTAGACATGCACCCCGGTGTGTTGCGATGCTCGAGTTCCAGCGCCTGAGTACCTCCTGAGCCGGCTTGCTTCTGAAGTCATAGCCCTGCGCAGATATGGTGCGACTGTTGCTCGTTAGCCATTCTCTCCAGAACCATCCCGCAAACCAGGGTTTACCGAGCAGAGAGTGCAGTGCTGCCACATAGCAGCAGCGCTGCTCCCAGCCGTCAAAGGCACCTGCGCTGGTATCATCCCAAGGCATGCCAGCGCAGCCTCGGATGCTGCGGTAACCAATCTCGGTAAAAACAACCGGCAACCGAGCTGTACCCAGACTGTCCAGAAATGCCTGTATCTGCGGAATCCAGCGCTGCTCCCAGATTCTGGAGTAGAAGGTCACGGACTCCGAAACCGATTGAGTATCATCCTCTAGCGGGAAGTAGGCATTGATGCCGATGTAGTCCACTGCATCCCAGAAGCCTATCTGGCGATAGGTCCGCCAGTCTGCCGCATATGTGAGCCTACCAGTGTACAGCTTCCGCACCGTGTCGATGATGCCTAGCCACTGGGTGACTTCCTCGGGTTCATCTGCGGCAGAGTCCAGAGCATAACCTATTGAAAAAAGTTCGCACGTCTCCTCCTGAGCCAGTCGGGCATAACGGGTGATGAAAGTCCGGTACGAGTCAAACCACGAGAGACTCTTGGGGTGGTGCCTACCAATCCAGACTTGGCTGGAACAACGTACCTCAGGCTTCAGAAAGACCCGCAGCCCGAACTGATGCGCCAACCTGACGGCGTGGCGGATCTCGGAGTCTGAAGGCGAAGAGTCAGTCCATAAGTAAACCTGCGAAGATCCCGCATCGCGTTGCCACCAGACGGGTGTAATCGTAATCCAGTTGGCACAGGTTGAAACCTTAAGGGAGTGAAGCGAGCTGTCGGCCTCTGGAGTGTCGTAGTGTACACCAGATGGCAGCCTTACAAATGAGACGCCTTTGATCATCTGGTCAGGACCAGCAACCTGAGCAACCGCCAGCGAGAAGCTGACCAATACCACTGCGATTGTGCCAATTCTAATCACCCACTGCCACAATGGCACTGTCGTATTCACACTCTCTCCAGAGGCAGTCTAGGTTGCGCGTCCTGACTGTCAAACCCGACCCCATCGATCTCCCCGGGTTGTACACCGAATCCAGCCTTGACAGCAGCGATGACAAGCCTATATTTGCTCGAGGACGAAAGCGTTGGTGCTTGTGGGCTGCGTCGATTGGAAGGTAAGCCAACTTGCGAAGTCGGCAGCAGTCCCGAGCAAAACCAAGAAAGGGGGCCTGATGATCAGAGGCTGTGTTCTCATCCTGCTCGGATGCGCGCTGGCAACAGCAGGGCAGCTCAATCCAGCTACAGCACTGCCCGACGAATCGGTTCAGCCTGTCGACAACGTCGTCAGGACAGTGCCCCAGACCGCCCCATCCGAGCCTGCAAGGCAATACTGGATCGTGGGTGAGGTCGACACGATTGGCGGAACAACCTATGACTGGTTCGCCAACGGCCCGATATACCGGTTCATGTGCAACTCACCAGAGTATGGCATCCATGCGCTATGGATGTTCTCTGCCGACAGAACGACCTCTTTCCCTGACCGCAACATGCGCTACAACTTCTATGACTACTCTACCCGCTCTTGGAACTGGATTGATCCGGACTATATGGCTTCCGGCGTCAATGTATTTGCTGAAAGAAGCGGTTACGGCAACCTCGACGCCGATCCAAACACCGGCATCGCCTGGACAGTATGCCACAACGGCACTCCGTTACGACCGGTGGCTGCCCGAGACTTGGCACCGGGTGCCGGTATCTTTGAGTTCTGCTCAAGCTCACCGCAGGCAGAGGCCTACCAGTGGCCACCTATCGCGCTTAACGGAGACGGCAAACTCCAGTGTGCTCTGGTTGACAACGCAACTCAGGACAATCTCTGGTATACCCGCTGCAACCCGTGGTGCACTTGGCAGATTCCCACAAGCATAACCGGGTCTGGTGCCGAACCGATGTTCCCGACTCACAACATCGCCGCCTCAAAGCAGAGTC
>JBDRUL010000220.1:0-3175 GCA_039801305.1 Caldifarciminota bacterium
TCCTCAACCAGCGGCTGCGCGGCGCGCGCGCCTACCGCCGCATCGCGGGCTACTTCCGCAGCTCGATCTTTGAACTCGTCGGCGAGGCTCTCGACGGGATCGAATGTATCCAGATCGTTTGCAACAGCGACCTCGCTCCTGCCGACTGGCAGGTGGCGCGCCGCGCCCGCGAAATCGCGCTGCTCGAACGTTGGAACCAACCGGCGCCGGAGGTTGAGGCGCTGTTGCACCGCGAACGCTACCGCCGTCTTGATGCCCTGCTGCGTAGCGGAAGGGTCGAAGTCCGCGTCGTGCCTGCCGATCGTGTGTTCCTGCACGGCAAAGCCGGGGTGATCGAATACCCCGACGGCGCAAAAACCTGCTTCATCGGCTCGGTCAACGAAACCCGCAGCGCCTTCACCAGTAACTACGAGATCGTCTGGGAGGACCCCTCGCCGGAAGGGGTGCAGTGGGTCGAAGAAGAATTTGCCGCGCTATGGAAGGAGGCGCACCCGCTGCCCGACCTGATCCTCGAACAGATCCGGCGCATCGCGGAGCGCGAGGAAGTTGCCATCACCGACCTCACCCCGACTGACACGCCGGGGGCGGCACTGGCAGAAGCACCGATCTACCGCAGCGGCGAAGGATTGCAACCGTGGCAACGCGCCTTCGCGGTCACCTTTCTGGAGCACCGCCAGATTTATGGGAAGGCGCGGCTTCTGCTGGCAGATGAGGTTGGCCTGGGGAAGACCCTCTCACTGGGAACAGCTGCGCTGCTTGCGACGCTCCTCGGGGATGGACCGGTGCTTATCCTCTGTCCGGCGACGCTCACCCTGCAGTGGCAAACCGAACTGGCCGACAAGCTGGGCATTCCCAGCGCTGTCTGGCATTCAAGTGATAAGTCCTGGAGTGATCCGCACGGTCACACTATCCGCACCCGCGGCGCAGAAGATGTGGTCCATTGCCCGCTTCAAATTGGCATTATCTCAACCGGCCTGATTTTTCGTAACTCGGAGGAGCGTCAGTGCCTGCTGACCCGCCGGTACGGCACGGTAATTCTTGACGAGGCACACCGAGCGCGGCGACGCGGCGGAATGGAACAACGAGAAAGTGCCCGCAACAACCTGCTCGACTTCATGCTGAACATTGCGCCACGAACCAGGCATCTGCTACTGGGTACCGCTACACCGATCCAGACCGAAGTGTACGAACTGTGGGACCTGCTGTGCATCCTTAACACAGGCGCAGAATTCGTACTGGGTAAGCAAATTTCGCCATGGAGTGACTGTAAGAAAGCGTTACCAGTTGTTAAGGGCGAGTGGGCACCGGCCGACGATCGCGAGGCATGGGAATGGATACGCAATCCATTGCCCCCGAAGCACGAACACGAGATTTTCGCAACGCTGCGTCTGCTTCTCGAGGTCGCCGACGACTCCTTCTTCGTTGGGAGTGGACCAGGATCCCTTGATTTTGCAACGCGCTACATGTTGAGCGCAAAGCTCGACTCGGAGTTCTTGCGAGAGCACAATCCTGTGGTGCGCCACACCGTCCTTCGAAAGCGGCGTGCCCTGGAAGAGCAAGGCTTGTTGGAGCGAATCAACGTCATCGTTCACCCCGATCCTGATGCGCCGGGCGGAACCTACGGTGACGTGCCTTTCCATAACACAGGTCTGCATACCAGCTACTCATTCAACATAGCTTATGAAGCAGCTGAAAAGTTCACGCACGCTTTGGCAAGGCGCACACATGTCGCAGGCTTCATCAAAACGTTGCTGTTGCAACGCATCTGCTCCAGCTTTGCTGCTGGCAAATCAACCGCAGAAAAACTGCTTCATCATCAGGTTCCCGATGAAGAGGAAGAGGCAGTAGAGCACAGGGAGATTTTCATCGACATGAGCGCAGAAGAAGCGGAGCAGTTGCAAATTATCGTTGCTGAATTGTCGCGACAGGAAGCACGCGATCCGAAGCTCGAAGCGGTAATCGCATTCCTTACCCGGCAACAGAGTGAAGGAAAAACCTGGTTGGAGCATGGTTGCATCATCTTCAGTCAGTACTATGATACAGCAAGAGCGGTAGCCACGTACCTGGCAGAAAGTCTCCGCGATGAACCGGTTGCTATCTATGCGGGAACAGGCGGGAGCGGAATGTACTATCAAAGCAAATATACCCTGGTAGAGCGTGAAGAGATCAAAACTGCCGTACGACGACGTGAGGTGAGACTCGTTGTCGCAACAGATGCGGCCTGTGAAGGGTTGAATCTGCAGGCCCTCGGCACACTGATCAATGTGGACTTGCCGTGGAATCCCTCTCGCCTAGAACAACGACTGGGCAGGATCAAACGCTTCGGACAGCGTCGAACGAGTATTGATATGTTGAATCTTGTCTACCATAATACTCTGGATGAGCGGATCTATCAGGCGCTCTCACGTCGTATGAAAGACCGCTACGACATTTTTGGCAATCTGCCTGACACCATCGAGGACGATTGGATCGAGAATATCGAACGACTTGAGGAAATGATGGACAAGTACCTGCACTTGCGCCAGCAAGCACGTAATGCCTTTGAAATGCGCTATGAAGAGCATGTCGACCCCGATCGTGACCGTTGGGAACAGTGCGCGCGTGTGCTGGCACGCCACGACATTGTGTCTATGCTCTCAGTCCCATGGGATCACTCAAGGAAATAGCCAGGCCAAGCTTTCCTGTCAGGCTATCCATGGGGCACGTGATGCAACGGAGAGCTGCCAGACGCGAGACAGGACCTCGCATAGTGATCGCAGAGTTTGAAGGTTCAGTGGAGCGTAATATGATCGATAGATTGCGTTTTGAACACGTGCAACAATATGGTGAAGCAGGCTACGTCATCCTACCGGAATTCTACAGCCCGCAGGAAGTTGCCGCCATGCGCGCCGAGCTGGAACGCCTGAAACGGGCCGGGAAACTGCGCAATGTCGCCACAGACGGCGATGGGAAGACCCCCTCACAGACGATCATGAATCTGCAGCTGTGCCCCATGTCCCCGCATAGCCGGCTCTTTTGTGCCATGCCGTTCGACCCGAAGGTCGTCGTAACGGTGCGGCAACTCATTGGAGACCCGGTAGTGCTGCACCTCGATCAGGTTTTTCTCAAGCCCGGCAGGCACGGCAGCGGAACGGCATGGCATCAGGACAACGCCTACTTCCGCATCGCAGACCCT
>JBDRUL010000221.1:0-3157 GCA_039801305.1 Caldifarciminota bacterium
GCGGGCGCGTGGTGTGATTGTGGTGCCTGAGTCTACGGTGTCGGCAGGTGCCAGGATGGCGATGGTGGCAGCATCGATCCGTGCATAAACGCTGATGTTACGCGAGAGCGTATCGTTGTAGGTGCTGTCGTCTCTCCTGAGAGCGGTGGAACAGCGGACAGAGAGAATGCCCGCCGGAGAGGCAGTCCAGGCTGGAAATGTGATTGTGTCTAGGCTGGCCGCAGGAATTGTCCGGATGATAATCTCATGATAATAGTTGCCAATCCAGAGATGCACAGGCACTGTGTCAATACGTGTCCCGCGGTTTGCCACAGTGACGACAGGAATGTGAACAGAGCCGGATTCCACTGCCGCGGGCGGTGACACTACTGCTAGCGGAGTTGCATCCGACAAGACTCTGACTGTTACTACAGTGCTGAGGGTGTCGTTTTCCGGATTATCATCCATTTCGGCGTAAACAGAGCAGCGTACCAGGTGGGTGCCTGGAACTGATGCTGTCCAAGACCTGAAGAAGAGGGTGTCAACTACGAAAGGAGCCAGCGTATCCGTCAGGGATGCCGTGTAGTTGTTGCCGATGCGCAGCGTGGTCAGGAGGATGGGTGTTCCTGAGCGGTTGTTGCGGACTACCACTGCGGGTATGATGGTTCTTCCTGAATCTATCGTCCCTGATGGAGTCAGGATCCGCTCCACTGCGACGTCAACAGTGGGCTGGGAGATCAGGGTAAAGCCGATACGTTCGAGGTGAGGCAGATGACAGAGACGATTGTAGTAGAAAACTGCAAGATACTGGAGGTATCGTCTGCCAAGGATTCGATCTGGTAAGGCGCCGCCGTTTATCGCGACGCCGCAGAAACCTGTCCAGGATGAGTCGGGCACTGGTGTGTTACCGGCTCTGACGGCAATCGTTACTGCGGAACCTGGAGGTTCTGAGGCGACCCAAGAGCAGGTGCCACCAA
The DNA here is from genome assembly GCA_039801305.1 of Caldifarciminota bacterium. Lineage (GTDB taxonomy): Bacteria > Hydrothermota > Tepidihabitantia > Tepidihabitantales > Tepidihabitantaceae > JBDRUL01. The sequence goes on from JBDRUL010000221.1 coordinate 957, forward strand.
TGATTACTGAGTCTTGACCGAGGTCATATACAGACGAAAGATACCGGGCGCTGAAGTCACGAGTGTAGATGCTGCCGGGTTCCCGCCAGACACCGTGATGGTCCCGGTCTGATGGCAGCCCAGTGTGGGTTAGGAAGCTCGGACCCCACAAGATATAGCTCTGGCTGTCGGGAAGCATATTGTTGACAAAGAGATCGTGGTACCCGTCATAGTTTAGGTCCGCTACGAAACCGCCTGAGGCATTGAAACCGAGTTCCCCGATTTCGGTGAAGCGTGCATCAGAGAAATGGGGTGTTGTATCCAGTCTATTGAAAAACACGCGGGGACGGGCAGTGGTAAGCGAACCCCAATTTCCTCTGAAGAAGACCAGGTCCAGTGTCTTGTCAGCATTCCAGGCAATGGCAGCACTACCACCATAGCACTGTCCCGGATGGATAAGTTCACGGTTTGAAACTGAGAAGCCTGACTGACTTCCATAGTAGATGTATGCGGTCGTGACCGTATCGTAGCCGGTGTAGACGATATCGAGCCAGTCGTCCATGTTGAGGTCGGCGACGGTGATTCCATGGGGATTGTTGGGAGACACAGGCAACCAAGCGATGTTTCGCGGTACGCGGTTCGGTCCCCAATAGACGATCGGGTTGCTGCCACGGCTCCAGAGTGAAGCGGCGATGTCGCCATAACCATCACGGTCAAAGTCAGCGACCTCTATGTTATGACCGACAGAGCCTCCAAGGTACAGGTTGGAGCGATTGGTAGTCGAATAGCCGTTGCGGGAGCCCCAGAAAACATAGATACTCCCATTGTCCGAGCCAGCTAGAATGTCTAGATATGAATCGCGATCAAGGTCATAGATTGCTACTGCCTCGCTCTGTCCGGAGATGATGAGCCAAGTTGTGTCCGTTGGTGAGGGCCCCCAAGGTGTGCCACGGTAAACAGTGACGTGACCTGAGCGCCAGCCAGAGTGAATCAGCTCGGCATACCCGTCGAGGTTGAGATCGGCGATGTCAACGTTACCCCCGCCAGGTACGGAGTAGCGGCGGGTGTTTGTCGGGTAGTAGCCGGAGTCACTGCCCCAATATAGGTGCAGATACGGGCCGGAGTCATCGGCACAGGCAAGGTCTATGTATCCGTCGTTGTTGACATCGAATCGAGCAAAAAACTCGACGCACCCGGAATCAGGATCAAGCAGGGCGCGAGGAGAAACGTACATTGAAGGATCAAGAATTCCGTCCCGGAAGTCGTTGACAGAAGTCTCTACCCACAACCGTTGTCGATGACATGGGCTTGGGTCTGATCGGGTCGAAAGTGAATAACGCGAGAGCTGCGCGAGCAGCGCCGCAATGAGCACCGTGGGCCCCACCATATCCTGCTTCCTTCCCGAAAAAGCAATATATTATAGTCAAGCTGTCTGCGCGAGTCAAATGCAGACTAGGGAAGTTATTGGTTTAGGTATACCGGGGTCCGCCGGTGGTGCAGTGTTACTGGCTGAGAATTCGGAATTCGACGCGGCGGTTGCGCTCCATGCCGGTTTCGTTTTCACTGGGAGTGAGTGGCTGAGTATCACCATAACCCCGGGCGATAAGTCTTGACTGAGAGATACCGAAACGGTTGATCAGGTAGTTGCGGACAGCGTTGGCGCGGGCTTGAGAGAGTTCCCAGCTTGAAGCGAACTCCGGAGTGACAGGTTCGAGGGGATCGGCGTGCCCAGCAATCTCGACTACCACGGAAGGGTTGCCCGCAAGGGCCTTACCTGCCTGATCGAGCGCAGCGTGAAACTTGGGTTGAATGTCCGCACGGCCGGGTTCGAAAGTCACCCCTTCCAGCGTAATGGTACTCCGTTGCTTGGCGAGATAGAAACTGCGCTCGGCTAAAGTACCGGGTTCGACCTTGACGGTACATGTTTGGGGGACGTAATTGTCGTTTCGCCCTGTGGCCGTTAGTACATAAGTTCCGGCGGGTAGCTCGCGAAGTGCATAAGTACCAGTACGGGGATCTATGTTCTGTTCTCCAGATACCCTGCCCCTGTAGCTGATGATGCCGCCAATTGGTTGGCGGGAGGTGGCATCATAGATGCCGCCGTGCAACCCGCCGTACATCAGTGGCTGTAGAGTTATGGTGGCATTCTGCTCGCGGTCGCCAAGTATGTCCATTGTATCGATGCGTGTCAAATACCCGGGAAAATCTGTGCGAATAATTAG
>JBDRUL010000222.1:0-423 GCA_039801305.1 Caldifarciminota bacterium
GGACAGCAGCGTCTGGAAACGGCATGGCATACCCCAGAACCTGATTACAAGCTGCTATCCCCTGTTGTTCGATGAATTCGACAACAGACGGCAGAATACGGTCATCACGTACCAGCCAGAGCACCAGTTCGACACCCTGTTTGATATGGCTGCAGGGAATGAGTACGTCAATCTGGTACTTCGGCTTTGGCACTAGCCGAAATGTCATTTCGGTGACAATTCCGAAGGTTCCTTCTGAGCCTACCATCAACCGGTTGAGATCGTAGCCGGTGACGTTCTTCACCAGCTTACCGCCGTAACGGATAACCGAGCCATCAGCGAGCACCGCTTCAAGCCCCCGCAGATAGTCACCGGTGACACCGTACTTGAAGGCACGCGCACCACCGGCATTCGTGGCAACATTACCACCAATGGAGCAGTCTT
>JBDRUL010000222.1:433-3141 GCA_039801305.1 Caldifarciminota bacterium
GGGATAGTACAGACCGACGTCAGCGCAGGTCTGCTGCAGCTGGGCAGTCCTTACTCCCGGTTGGGTACGTACCATCAGGTTGTCACAGTCGACCTCAAGTATTCTATTCATGAGTTCGGTTGAGATGACTATACCCCCGGCTGCAGGTATCGCTCCGCCCGCCAGCCCGGTACCAAGGCCACGGGGAGTTATCGGAATCGACTCGTTGGCAGCCAAGCTGACTACGCTGGCGATTTCTTCAGTGGTCAGCGGCTTGACCACAACTTCCGGCAGGCAGTGGGGCTCAGGGCTTTCGTCGTGAGCGTAGTCGCTGAGCTGCTGCGGGTCGGTGAGTATCCGTTCCGCCGGAACTAGTTCACGCAGTCGGCCAAGGACCGCCTCTGTGACCGGCGAGAAGTGCATCAAGCTATCAGTCTGGAACAGAGGATGCGATAGTCTCTATACCAGATGCGGTGTAATCTTCTCTGTGAGTGTGCCTTCAGGTATGTAGCCGACCAGCCGTTCGACCTCTCTGCCGTCTTTGAAAAGGATGAGCGTCGGTATGCCCAGGATGTTGTATTTCGCCGGAGTCAACGGGTTCTCGTCGGTGTTCATCTTGCGAACCTTCAGTTTGCCTTCGTTCTTGCTGGCGACGGCGTCTACAACCGGTGCCATCATTCGGCAAGGCCCGCACCAGGGCGCCCAGAAATCCACGAGAACCGGAAGGTCGGACTTCAGTACTTCACTTTCGAATTCCGTATCGGTAACTGGTTTGGCTTCAGCCATCGTGTCTCCTTACTGTTTTATCACTGTATGTTCTTTGACTGCCAAGTCGAGTGGGTCGGTGCGGCTGGTCTAAGCAAACGCATAGTCAGGAACGCGGCCGGATGACAATGTCACCATTCGTGGTGCCTAACGTTATCGTAGCTGCACCAGATCCGATTCTTGCCCTGACCCGGGTGGGTGTGTGCTCATCATACGTAACATGAAACCCAGATATCAGGATATCTCCACTGGTGGTATTTGCGACGATGGTAGCCGAGACATCTGCAGGCAGGAGCAGAGTTATCTTGGCAGCGGTGGTAGAAAGGAGGTTCTGGCTTGACGGCTCGACAAAGGCGAGGTCGCATTCTACAGCGGCATTGGTGGTTGCCACATCTACCTGGCCCCGGTGGACTTGAACGGTCACTTTCTGGTTACTCGTGGTGATAGACAGCTCACCTTCAGTGCCGGCAGTGGTGACACTACAGTTAGCCGCATCGATACTGATTTTGGCAGATAGCCCGTAGACTCTGATGTCGTCGTTTACGGTAGATACGGAAATAGGCACTTTGGGTCGCACCACCGCATTTATGGCGGCTCCGCTAGTCCTGCTGCCCGGAGGTACGTCGGCAGTTACCTGCCAGACAGAACCAGCCAGCGTATCGCTGACGATAATGTTGGCTAGGCCTGTAGCTGCGGCTGCACTGTCGCGTCCGTAGGCAAAGCGGCGGACGGTTACTGTTGCTGTTGAATCGGCACCGGCTGATACTTCAATCGGACCATTGCGGGTTTCCAGACGGAGGCTGGTGAAGGTCGAGTCAGGACGTGCAAAGGAATCAGAGGTTTCCAGACGATAGGTCGACAGGCATGCCAGCACGGCAAGGGCGGCTGTTGTCAGAGTCAGCCAGCGGATGCGCACGGCTGATGCCTACGGGTACGAACTGACTGTCTGCGGTTCGGGCATCAGCACAAGACCCGCAGAGAAGAACAGACCACCCAGTCTTGTGTCTGGTACTCCGGTGACTTCTGAACCGTTTGACTGTCGCCAGACCAGTTCCAGCGGCGAGTACAGATAACCCGCGCGCAGGGCAAGCCCGTAATTGCCGGAGTTGGTTCTCGCTATCAGGCCAAGCTCAAGTGCAGCCATTCCACCCAGCTTCATCCCCGGGGAGATATTGACGACTCTGCCCGGGTGCTCGATCAGGCTGTCGAGAGTCTTGTCGCCCGACCGCTCCTGAATAGCAAATGAATGGTTGATACCGCCGATCCCGATCATCGGTACGAGCGTCAGGAGGCGGATAGGCGTCAGTTTCAAACCGATCTCACCGAAGATGCCAAGAGCCTCGGAGCGGAGCTGGAAACTGGTGTTGCTGGCGTCATGCCAGGTACGGAAGAAGAGGGGGCCGACAAGGAAACCGCCGGTCGCAGAGCGGATTTCAATACCCCAGCCGAACTGCCGCTTGGCAGCAACTGGTAGACCGTGTCGCGCGAATACGGCGTTGAACTTGTCCACATCAGGCTGATACGCAGCGGCGAAAGGGATCAACCAGCCCTCCTGGGCGTAACCAATGTTCGCCAAGAGCATGAGGGTCAGCAGAACAATTATCCTTCTCATCAGCCCAGTATAGGGATCGAGCCTGTCCAGTCAATCGGTCGTCCTTGCACAGGGACGAGACGGGCGTATCATATATATCAAGAAAGGAGGCTGCAATGAAACCAGTGAAGGCTGGTGAAGTGCTCTGCTGCGACGACTGTGGCGCGGAGGTCACGGTGACCAAGTCGTGCGGCTGTGATGACTGCAACATCATCTGCTGCGGCAAGCCGATGAAGCCGAAGGCGCAGCCGAAGCCGGGCAGCTGCTGCTGCGGGCGCTGACCTCATCAAGTCGAGGGGCGGAGTATCTCGGTATTCCGACGCTGCGAGTCAGCACGGATTATCGATGTTAACCTTAACCGTCTGACTGAAGG
>JBDRUL010000223.1:0-3138 GCA_039801305.1 Caldifarciminota bacterium
GGCGGGCTGGTTCTATCCGAGCTCCTGTCGTTTGGCATACCGGCCGTCCTGGTTCCACTCCCACACGCAGCGGATGGCCATCAGGATGCCAACGCCCAGTATCTCGCTTCAATCGGAGCAGCCACAGTTCTGAATCAGAACCGCCTGTCCGGGCTCACAGCTGTTGTTAAGTCCTTGATGGATGATGAACGTCGTCGCCTGACGATGCAAGCAGCAGCACTGGCCGCAGCCCGGCCGGATGCAGCGGTGACGGTTGCCAACGAGGTGTTGCAATGTTTGGCCGCCTGAAGCGAATTCATTTCGTTGGTGTCGGTGGTAGCGGGATGTCCGGTATCGCGATGGTCCTGCATAACCTTGGCTTTGAGGTTTCGGGTTCAGATGTGAAGGAAAGCGAGACGCTGCAAAGGCTGGCTCAAGCCGGAATCAAAGTGGCGGTAGGGCATCGGGCAGAGTACGTAGAGGGGGCAGAAGTCGTTGTCTATTCCTCGGCAATATCCGGGGACAATCCCGAAGTTGTCGCAGCACGCGGTCGAGAGATACCAGTAATCCGGCGGGCAGAGATGCTTGCAGAGTTGATGCGTATGAAGTTCTCGATAGCAATATCCGGTACTCACGGCAAGACAACGACTACTTCGCTGGTTGCTCATGTGTTGGTTAGAGCAGGCCTTGATCCGACAACCGTGGTGGGTGGTCGTGTGCTCGATGGTGAATCAGGTGCCAGGCTTGGTCAGTCGGAATATCTTGTTGCCGAGGCCGACGAGAGCGACAGGTCATTTCTCGTGCTCTACCCCTCCTTGGCGGTTGTGACGAACATAGAGCCAGAGCACCTTGATTTCTATAAGGACATTTCCGATTTGAAGCGTGAGTTCACCAGATTCGTGAACAGGGTTCCGTTCTATGGCAGCGTGATACTTGGTATTGACTCAGTGGCGGTGAGGGGCATACGACACCGCGTGAAGCGTCGAGTGGTGACGTATGCCCTTGAACATCCTGCAGATTTCACCTGTCGGGATGTGCAGCTCTATGGGTTTACTTCAGCTTTCACGCTAATATGTCGTGGCAATGAGATTGGGCGTTTCAGTCTGCCGATGGCCGGATATCACAATGTACAGAATGCCTTGGCAGCGATCGCGGTTGGAAGTGAATTAGGGATTGATTTCCGTACTATGGAGCAGGCTCTAGCGACGTTCAGTGGTGTCCATCGTCGGTTGGAGCGACGTGGCGAGCGAGGGGGGGTGGTGGTATACGACGATTACGGACATCACCCGACAGAGGTCCGGGTTACGCTGGCAGCCCTGCGGCAGGCGTACCCGAAGGATCGTCTGTTCGTCGTATTCCAGCCGCATCGTTATACTCGGACAAGCCTGCTTGGTGACGAGTTTGGCACCTCGTTCGATGCTGCTGATGAAGTAATAGTCACTCGACTGTACCCTGCTTCAGAGACACCGATTCCCGGTGTAGACGAGACGAAAGTGGTTGAGGCAATACGTAAGCGGGGAAGAATGGGGCTGACCGTTCACCACCTGCCTGAGCTTGATCAGGTCCCAGAGTTCTTGCTTTCTCGGGTAAGAGCGGGAGACGTAATACTTACCCAAGGGGCAGGGAACATAGCGCCCCTTGCTGAACAGATACTGGAGGCGCTGGCCGGCGCGGGGGAAAACAGGTGAGAGTCGGAGAGGATCGGCGGGTTGCATTGCAGCGGGCGCTGATGGGACTGCGTGCAACTGTTAAGTTCGACGAGATGCTCGCTAGGCACACCACTTTTGTGATCGGCGGACCGGCCGATGTGTACGTTGTTGTTGATGATATGATTGCACTTCAAGCGGTCGTCGGTTTTTGCCGGGAGTGTGATGTCAAGTTGTGGGTCTTAGGGCGCGGGTCGAATGTGCTGATTTCCGACCAAGGTCTTCGTGGCGTAGTGTTACGGCTGGCCGGTGAGCTGGCTGCGGTGCAATGCCGTGCTGAAGAAGCTTGGATACGCGCTGGCGCGGGCGCCCTTTTGGACAGTGTCGCCGACATTGCCGAAGAGAACAGTCTGACAGGAGCAGAGTTTCTCGCAGGAATACCTGGTACTGTTGGTGGTGCGTTGCGTACCAATGCCGGCGCATTTGGTCGGTCGCTCGCAGACATCGTCGAGGAAGTCTCGGCAGTCGACAGAAATGGCAAGCGAGTCGAACTGATGCGACATCAGTTGAGGAACGAGTATCGTCGGCCTGTTGTTGACGTCGAACTTATTGTTACCGCAGTCAAGCTCCGTCTCCACCCAGGTGTCACGAAACCAGTGTCTGAGTTGAGGCAGAGACGCAGCCAGCGCCATCCCAAGGAACCATCTGCAGGATCGTATTTCCGTAATCCATCATCTGAACCGGCTGGCCGAATCATTGAACGTTGCGGTATGAAAGGACGACAGTTGGGCGGAGCTCGTGTTTCAGAACAGCATGCCAACTTCATAGTGAACGTCGGGAACGCCAGTTTTAGCCACGTCTATGAGCTGGCTGAGATTGTGAAGGCAAATGTGGAGGCGCAAACGGGCACTGAACTCGAGGAGGAAGTTCAGATTCTGCCTGGGTATGATGATTGGGGGGCGGACTGGAGGTGAACTAATGGCCAAGTCCAGGAGGATTGTGGCTGTTGATATTGGCAGTACCAAGGTTGCCTGCGTCGTTGCAGATGTCGATTCAACCGGCCGGATCGAAATTACCGGATACGGCACGGCTCCGCCAGACGGTTTTAGGGCAGGCGTTGTTGTCAGCCTTGAAAAGGCTACTGAGTCTGTCAACACTGCCATGGATGCTGCAAGCCGTGTAGCCGGAGGCAAACTGCACGGTTGTCCGGTCTTTGTCGGCGTAACCGGTGAGCACATCAAACATATGTCGGGACTGGGAGCGGTGCCTGTGAGCAGACCGGCCAAGGGAATACAGCCACGCGATGTAGAAGATGTCATTAGACAGGCACAGACTATTCGTCTTCCAAATGATGAACTCATACTTCATGTTGTGCCTACCCAGTTCATCGTTGACGGACAGAGAGGCGTACGTAATCCATTGGGTCTTTTTGGGGTGCGCCTTGAGGTTGAGGCGTTGCTCATCATCGGAGCAGTCACGGCGATTGAGAATCTCTACCGTGTAATGGAACGAC
>JBDRUL010000224.1:0-3133 GCA_039801305.1 Caldifarciminota bacterium
ACGATCTTCTACCGGTTCTTCTCATACCTGAAGGCGATGCCTCATGAGAAGCTTGCGAAGTTTGTGAATGTGGACTATGAGTCAGAGATGGCAATAGTCGCCTGCATCCGCGAGTCAGGGGAGGAGAAGATCATTGGTTCAGCGCGTTACTATGTTGATCGTGCCACCGGTCTGGCTGAATACGCTATTGAGGTGCAGGACGATTGGCAGAACCGGGGTGTCGGGACGGCTCTGTTCGAACATCTTATCAGAATAGCCAAGATCAAGGGTATAAAGGGTCTGGTTGGCTACGTACTGGATTCCAATACCCGGGCATACCGGTTGATGACACGCACCGGTCTGCCGATAGAGACCAGATGGAGTGACGGAGTGTATACTATGACTATGAGGTTTGAGGATGGCTCCGACCGGTCTTGATGCACTGTTCCGGCCGCGGGCGGTCGCGGTAATCGGCGCTTCCAACCGTGAGGGTTCGGTGGGGCGGGCTCTGTTCGCCAATATCCTCTCTGCGGGGTTTACCGGCACGGTATTTCCAGTGAATATGAGGCAGCGGAGCGTTTTGGGGGTTAAATGCTACGAGTCGGTACGGGACATCCCTGACGAGATCGACCTGGCCATACTTATCGTTCCGGCTGTGTCGGTGCCGGCAGTACTGGCAGAATGCGGGCAGAAGGGTGTACGGGCAGCGGTGGTGATTTCTGCCGGTTTCAAGGAGCTCGGCCCGACTGGAGCACAGCTGGAGCAGGCGGTTCGCGAACGTGCCAGTTCGTGGGGAATCCGGCTGGTTGGTCCTAACTGTTTCGGCATCATAAACGGATCACCGAGCGTCCAGCTCAATGCCACCTTTGGACGGGCAATGCCGGCTTTCGGCAATATAGCGCTGGTCTCGCAGTCCGGAGCCATCGGCGTGAATGCGCTCGAGTATGCCATTGCTGAGGAGGTCGGGCTTTCAAAGTTCGTCTCGATCGGTAACAAGGCGGACGTCAACGAGTGTGATCTGCTTGCCTATCTACGCGACGACCCTGAGACCGATGTCATCATGTTCTATCTGGAAGACCTTGTCGCGCCGGGCAGGTTCATGCAGATTGCGCGGGAGACTACATCCCATCCGCACCATCCTAAACCGATACTGGCAATCAAGGCGGGTCGTACCCGCGAGGGTGCCAAAGCTGCTTCTTCTCACACCGGTGCGCTTGCCGGTTCTGATGCGGCTTATGATGCCTTCTTTGCGCAGGCACGGATACTGCGTGTTGATACCATCAATGAGCTCTTTGCCAAGGCGGCAGCCCTTGCCTATCAACCGGCACCCCGGGGTCGCCGGGTGGCGATACTCACGAATGCTGGCGGTGTAGGGATAATGGCTACGGATGCCTGTGTAAGGAACGGGCTGCAGCTTGCCGACTTCACTGAAAAGACCAGGGAGGAGCTGAAGAAGCGTCTGCCACCCACAGCTGCTATTTCGAATCCGGTTGATGTCATCGGTGATGCTGACAAGGAAAGATACAGGGCTGCCCTTGAGATACTAGTCAGGGACGAGAATGTTGATGGACTGATACCGATATGGACGCCAACATTGATGGCTGAGTCGTCAGAAGTAGCAGGTGTGATTGCTGACATCGGGCAGCAGTCGACCAAGCCGATTCTTGCCTGCGTCCAGACCATGACCGAACCCGAGCAGGTAAGGCGGCAGCTGTTGCGCGACCGGATTCCGCACTATCTGTTCCCTGAGAACGCTGCCCGTGCGATGGCGGCGATGGCTGAGTTTAGCGAGTGGTCGCGGCGACCGCAGGGTGAGATCAAGTTCTTCAAGGACGTGAAGCCTGAGATCGTGCGAACAATAGTGGACCGCGCCAGGGAACGTCAGAAGCGGTATGTCTCTGAGCCGGAGGGATATGATATCCTGAGTGCCTATGGCCTGCCAGTACCGCCGTATCGTGTTGCAGAGACCGAAGCCAATGCACTCGCTGCCGCCCAGGAGCTGGGGTATCCGGTAGCCCTGAAGGTGGTCTCCCCGCAGGTGCTGCATAAGACGGACTTCGGCGCCGTGTCTCTTAACGTCGGCGATGACTCACAGCTGGTTGTTCAGTACAACAGGATACTGGCTAATGTACGTTCCAGAGCTCCGGATGCCGAGGTGTGGGGGGTACTGGTGCAGAGAATGGCACCCAGGGGGACAGAGACAATACTGGGGATGAAACGAGACCCTTCGTTCGGAGCATTGCTGATGTTCGGGCTGGGTGGAGTAATGGTTGAGGTATTGAAGGATGTCGTGTTCCGGGTTGCGCCCATAAACGAGATATCTGCGGACTCGATGGTTAACGGCATAAAGGCGGCTCCGCTGCTAAAGGGATTCCGAGGCGAAAAGCCCCGAGACATAGCCAAGGTCAGGGAGTGTCTCCAGCGTCTTTCGCAGCTTGTTACTGACTTCGCCGAGTTTGAAGAGATCGACATCAATCCTCTGCTGGTTTACGAAGAGGGTCAGGGCGCGCTGGTCGTGGATGCACGTTTTCTTGTGCGCGGTGCCTAGTATGGTAGTACTTGGCCTTCTGCGCTCGCTGCGTCCGAAACAGTGGACGAAGAACGTACTCGTCTTTGTAGGGCTCATATTCTCTAAGAAGCTGTTTCCGCCTCCGCATGGTGCCTGGGATGTACTCGAGATACTGCGGACGGTTGCCGGGTTCATAGCTTTCTGCTTTGCGTCAGGAGCTGTGTATGTGGCGAATGATATCATTGATCGAGCTGCTGACCGTCTGCATCCCCAGAAGAGGTTTCGTCCGATTGCCGCCGGCATTGTCCCGGTCAGAGTGGCAGCCGTGTTTGGGGCTTTCTGCGCTCTGGTGAGTCTGGCAGTCGGATGGTGGCTCGACTGGCGGTTTGGGGCGGTCATTGTTGGCTATCTGCTGATGCAGCTTGCCTACACTCTATATCTTAAGCGGGTGGTAGTTCTTGATGTCATGATAGTTGCTGCGGGCTTTGCCCTGCGCGCCATTTCCGGTACCTTCATTGTGCATGTTGATGTGTCGCCATGGCTGTTTGTCTGTGCTATCCTGCTGGCTCTATTTCTTGCCTTGGCCAAGCGAAGACACGAGCTGCTTTTTCTTGAAGGAGGCGGTGTATCGCACCGGAGCGTTCT